>JAUHXN010000025.1 GCA_030426865.1 bacterium
GTCTAAAGAAAACATCAACTAAGAGTACTTTTATTACAACCATAATTAATAAAGCTATAGGCAATGCAAATATAAGCCAATTAGAAAAAGATATGATACTACTATCCGGAAAAGTCGCTTCATAAATTGTTTTGAAAGCAAGATTTGGTGCTGTACCTATCAACGTTGCTGTACCACCTATTGATGCAGAATAAGCAATACCAAGCATTAGTGCGATAGAAAATTTTCTTGTCTCTGCAACACCGAAATCACTTTCTAATTTGGATATTATTCCTAAACCTATTGGGAGCATCATAATTGTAGTAGCTGTATTAGAAATAAACATAGATAGAAGAAATGATGAAATCATAAACCCTAGAATAAGATTCTTTGGGCTATTGCCAATACTATTAATCAGATTAAGAGCAATACGCTTGTGTAAATTCCACTTTTCCATAGCTATGGCAATTAAAAAACCACCCATGAAAAGAAATACAATTGAATTAAGATAAAGTGAAGATATTTTTTTTCCAGTTTCAATCCCAAGCAAGGGTACTAAAACAAGAGGGACTAGAGATGTGACAGAAATCGGTACAGCTTCAGTCATCCACCATATCGCCATTAATATTGCAATAGCCGCCATATTTGAAGCTAGGATATTAGTCTCAGAAATTGGGAATATTAAAAAAATTGTAAACCCAATAATACCTAAAATCATATTTAAAAAATTAATATTTTCACTGATTTTCATCATTCGAATTTATTGCTAATTTGCTTTGGTACACCTTTTTTGTTTAATGTTATACTTGTGGTTTTATGCATAAAGTATGAGTATGACACATATAAATATCCACCGTGTCCCCTCTTCTCAGTTCCCCAAGAGTTTTTTACAACGAAATATTTTCTATCAAATTTATCCTTTACAATACCAACAATATGCATTCCGTGGTCATCTTGAGTAAGATAGTTATCAAAATCTTCTTGTCGTTCTTCTTGAGTTATTTCTAATTCCGTATAAATAGAATCCCACTGTAATTTATCTTTATCTAATATCATTTGTTTCATATCGGCAGGGTTAATAGCCAATCCATATTTAGATTCGAACGAAGGTTCAGACACATCGGCACCCCAATCTACTGTATATCCACTTTCTAAGGCAGATTCTACTATAATCAGCATTTCTTTCATAGGTACATTATAAAATTCTCCTCTTGAAAAATTGTCTGGTACTTCAAGAACGAATTTCTCATAGAAAGGGTGATGTGTAAATGAAGTTATATCAATAAATTGCTTTGTGTCTATCCCCAAATGATCTCTATATGAAATAGGTGTGTACTCTACTCCATCTACTTTAAAAGTTTTAGGGGTTTCTCCCATATATACATCTAGAACGGCTTCAAATGCTTTTTTCCACTTAGTGGTTCTGTTGCTAGGGTCAGTTGCTACTACTCTCTTCAACATATCTTCTAAAATTCCAGACATTTCGGCATGATTGAGATAACCATTTGAAGGTCTAGTAGAATATTCTGTTTCTGGGACAACACCGTACTTCTCAATTGATCGCATAACGTCATTTGTTAGAGCTCCCTCACCAAATTGTATAGTACCATGATAGCGGACATATAAATCGGCTTTTTCTGGATACATATTTCTTACTATAAACATCTCAGACAAATTTATACCCTCTTTACCATCTCGCAATAATTCAGATTCTATAAATGAGTTACCAGCAAATGTCCAGCATGTACCTGTTCTATTTTGGTTTTTTACTTCAGTAGTTTCTACATTGACTATTTCTTCGAATTCATAAAGCGAGTCAATTTTATTTCTCATTTCCTCGTCTTCTTTATCATCTGAAAGAAGAGGTAGGTTATTTATTGAAAGTAATAATAGTAAGTGGAGAGTGTAATAAATAAATTTCATTTTGTTCTATTCTAAAATTATAAAAAATTAAAATAGTGAAAAATGTGATATTAATTGAAAATGTGGAAGAATATTAGAAATTAAAGGTGTGAGTAAATCCAAACACCAAGGTTTGCTCCAATTGGCGATGACTATAGATTTGCTCATCATAAGTTAAGTTAGCTGAGTATTCTAAAGTAAAGTATTTATAAGTTAATGAAGTATAAAAAATACCATTCACTGAAACTTTATTAATATCTTCGAAAAATGAATCTTTTGTTATAGCTGCTATACTGAAATCAGTGTAATAAGAAAAATCATCTGAAATCATAGTATCATAAGTAAATTTAAGTATTCCACTATAACCAGTCTCCAAAGTAAAATGACTTTGTACGTCAGAAAGAGGGTTATTGTCATCTATTATAAAATCACTATTTTCTTCAAGTATGTATTTGTCTGTATATGTTTGTTGAACGGCATAACCAACACCATATATAATATTAAAGCTTGAAGTGTACTCATCATTTTCCCACTTATAATCCTGACCTACAAAAAGTGTATGATACAAATAAGCAGGATCCAAGAAACTTATAGGGTTCCCATAATTATCATTCTCATCCATTGACGTTTGAAGTACATTATCTAGAAACAATCTCAACTGTAATGATTCGAAAAGACTCATAGAAGGCATTATTGATACCATTAGATTATCTTGAGTTGTTTGAGGGGTTTCTTCTTTAGAAATGATTTGACCATATTGTGCCGTAACACTAGAATTGAAGTTGAATATATTTCCATATATATCGAGTTTTGATCTAATTGATCCTAGCCATTGAGCACTAATTGTTTCTTCACCTCTTTCGTAGCTAGAACTTTGTAAATTAAATCCAAGAGTAGGTGAAACCATGAAGTCAATCACAGTTTCACTTTCCTCTTCTAACTCTTCCTCTTCAACTTCTTCGTATTCATCAACATTATCTAATGAATCAATTAATACTTCATCATTAAGCACATCATCTGATTCAACTTGAGAAATCAAAAGTTGACTACTAAAAATCAATATAACAAGCAGAAAAGATAATCTCATTTCTTACAAACAATTTTTACTCTAATTTCTCCACCTTTCATAGGAGTTATTTCAACAAATCCATCACAATCATTATCTAATCCATCTGTTTCAACATTCGCAGAGTGAGAAGTTTTATTTGACCTAGATGAGTTATGATCTGTCGCTTTAGTAATAGGAGTCGAAGCATCAACTTCTTTAGTAACAGTTAGTGGTTTATGTTGACGTTTACCAGTCGGGAGTCCACTACTCTTATTCTGTGAACTAGATGCGTAATAATCATATCCTTTTTTCGAAAAATACATTGACTTTGTAGATAGTTCTAATCGTATAGGTTTAATCCTAGCAGTAGATTTTGAAGAAGGAATAGTAATTTTTTCATTTACTTTATCACCTATTACACATTTTACACCATTCATTTCAATAGTTACTTTGTAATCACCTTCTTTTAATCCCTTTACAATAAACTCGCCCCTACCATTAGTTTTACCCTTTTTTGTAACTCCATTGGGAGACTGCTCAACAGTAATATCTATACCGGGTATAGGATCACCAGCAAATAGTATTATTGGTATGATAAGTAATAATATTATAATTCTTTTCATAACTTCTATCCTTCTTTATTTTAACACAGTTATATGTATTTCTATTTTTCCATTCCCTTTCTCAGATACACTTATAGTAGCATCATCACAATCATCATCTATCGAATCATTATCGCTGTCATCATCCAAAGCATTGGAAGTTCTATTCGATCTTGTTGTGTTATGATTGGCGTCAGTTGCAGCTCCACGTTTACCAGTTGCTAGTCCGCTACTACCACCATCTTTAGAATGTGATCTGCCGGGTCTTTTTCTTAATATTAAATCATCACCATCTTGATAATCTGATAATTTAGCTTGATAAAGTAAGGGGCTTGATTTATCAATTCTTCCTTTAGTATTATTTACTCCTAAAACGATAGATTTCCCGTTATTAGTAAGCTTTACATCCCATTTTACATCCCCAACACCAGTTAAAGTTAGTTTACCTTGGCTGTTGAGTTTTCCCTTTTTTATGACTTTACCTTTTGTATCAACTATTGAAACTTCGATGCCTGCTACACAACTCGGTGAAGCCGAAAACAAAGTCATTGGGAGTACAAATAATAATAATATTAGTAGATTTTTCATAATTTACTCCTTAGTATTTTATTTATTCTAATTCTTTTTCAAAAATGCAGTTAGTTATTTAGTAACCATTATGTCTTTAATTGTTACTTTACCTGCTCCACCACCGCCACCGGAAACAGAGACAGAAAATTCAACATCATCACAATCATCATCAACACCATCATTAGAGCTTGATGCAGATTTAGTTGAAGACTTGTCGATTTCCTTAGTTACTTTAACAGGTTTGTGTTGGCGTTTACCTGTTGGCAAACCACTAGCGGCATCCTTTGTCATTATCAAATTGCCACCGCCATTTTGATCACTAAGCTTGAAAGTTAGTGGCTTGTGTTGACGTTTACCGGTTGGTAAACCTCTAAATGAACCAGTAGTAGATTTATCCAAATCACAAGATTTTCCATCTTTAGAAAGTCTGATTGTATAAACTGCGTCATCGACACCATCTAAAGTTAGCTGGCCTCTTTTATTTAACTTCCCAGTTTTTACAACTTTTCCATTAGCATCAATTAAAGAGACCTCCATACCAGCTAAACAGCTCGGTGAGGAAGAAAAAAGTGCCGTAGGTAGCACAAATAACAACAATAGTAATAAATTTTTCATAACAAACTCCAAATGAATAATAATACACCCCATTAAATTACAAATATTATTGGAAATAACTACAGTATTTTTACTGAATTATATAAAACAATAAATTCTTACTATAATTCTCTTTAGATACTAATATTTGTTAATTTTGAAATCTATTTATATTCTTATAATAAAAAAAGGTAGAATAATGTCAGTTAAACTTGCTATTAATGGATTTGGCCGTATCGGAAGATTGGCATTCAGAGAAATTTTTAACAGGAATTTGGATATTGAAGTTATTGGTATCAACGATTTAACCGATTCTAAAACATTAGCTCATTTACTTAAATATGATTCGGTTCACGGCCGATTTGCAGGTACTGTAGAAGCTAAAGACGGTGCTATAGTTGTAAATGGTAAAGAAATCTGCAGAGAGAAATCCTGAAGATATTCCTTGGCAAAATCCTGACATCGTTCTCGAATCTACTGGTGTTTTCAGTACTAGAGAAGCTATGTCAAGACATTTCAAATCTGGTGCTAAAAAAGTTGTACTTTCTGCTCCAGGTAAAGACCAAATGGATGCAAACATTGTATTAGGCGTAAATGATAGCGATTTGACTGGAGATGAGAAAATTATTTCTAATGCTTCTTGTACTACAAATTGTCTTGCACCAATGGTAAAAGTTTTAGACCAGAATTTTGGTTTGAAATCTGGGTTTATGACTACAGTTCATGCCTACACAAATGATCAAAGAATTTTAGACCTTCCTCACTCTGATTTGAGAAGAGCAAGATCAGCTGCTATAAATGCTATCCCTACTACAACTGGTGCTGCAAAGGCTGTTGGCTTGGTTTACCCTAAAGTACAAGGTAAATTACATGGTTACGCTGTCAGAATACCTATTCCTGATGGTTCATTAACTGACTTCTCTGTAGTATTAGATAAATCTGTAACAATTGAAGAAGTAAATGCTGCTTTTAAAAACGCTGCTGACAATGAGTTAAAAGGTATATTAGAATATAATACAGATCCGATTGTATCATCTGATATTGTTGGCAATAGACACTCTTGTATATTTGACTCGCAATTGACTGATGTAGTTGATGGAACACATGTTAAAGTAGTTGGCTGGTATGATAATGAAGCTGGCTATAGTAATAGAATATTAGATTTGGTTTCAAAACTAGCTAAACAAATTTAAATGATTAGAACTATAGATAATTTCAATTTCAAAGGTTTGAAAGCTCTTGTCAGAGTTGATTATAATGTACCTTTGGATATGAATTCGAATATAACTGATGATAAAAGAATTGTAGCGTCAATGCCCACCATCAAGAAAATTCTTTCTGATGGTGGCATGGCTGTTATTATGTCGCATCTTGGACGTCCCAAAGGTATTAGAGTTGATGAAATGTCATTAAGACCAGTTGCTCAATATCTATCAAAAACATTAGATACGAAAGTTCATTTTGCGGATGATTGTAATACTGAAATAGCAAAACAAGTAGTTTCTGATGCTAAATTTGGTGAAGTTGTCTTATTAGAAAACTTAAGATATTATGCCGAAGAAGAAGCAAATGATGACAGTTTTGCATCGAATCTAGTAGCTTTAGGTGATGTATATGTTAACGATGCTTTCGGAACTGCACACAGAGCACACGCAAGTACTTTTGCTGTTGCAAAGAAATTTGAAAATCGATTTGCTGGTAAACTAATCGAGAAAGAAATAGAATACTTAGAAGATGTAGTTAACAATGCTAAAAAACCATTCACCGCAATAATAGGTGGCGCCAAAGTTTCTGGTAAAATTGATGTTATAGAAAATCTCTTCTCAAAATGCGACAATATACTTATTGGTGGTGGAATGGTATTTACATTCCTTAAAGCTCAAGGTATTGAAGTAGGAAAATCACTTGTAGAAGATGATAAAATAGAGATTGCTAAGAAAATTTTAAAAGATGCTCAAAAAAATAATGTCAATCTAGTATTACCAACTGATATTGTTGCAGCAAAAGAATTTAGCAACAATACTGAATACGATAATGTAAATATAGAAAATATCCCTAGCGATAGAATGGGATTAGATATTGGTTTAGAAAGTACGAGACATTACGCTGAGCTTATAAGAAATTCGAATACTGTACTTTGGAACGGCCCAATGGGTGTATTCGAAATGGATAATTTTGCTAAAGGTACTATTGGAGTTGCAGAAGCACTAGCAACGGCAACTTCTAATGGAGCAAAGACAATAGTCGGTGGTGGCGATTCTGTAGCGGCTATCCGAAAATTGGGATTTGAAGACAAAGTTTCTCATATATCCACGGGTGGTGGTGCTTCCTTAGAATTTTTAGAAGGGAAGAAACTTCCCGGTATAGAAGCGTTGAGATAAAAACAATTATTTATTATATGCGTCAAGCAATTGATAGTAGTTTTGAATTAAAAATTGAGTTAAATGAACGGATTTGGTAATAGACCTAGTGGATTAGGTGGTGGTGGATTTCTAAGTTCAATACCTCCCGTAATAAAATTCATTCTAATAATAAATTTTGTAATCTTCTTTTTACAAAACTTTATTCTAGTTAACTTTTACATTGGTAATTATACTTTAAATGATTACTTCTTTAATTACTTAGCCTTACAAAGTACTAATTATTCATTTTCATTTGTAGAAAGTTCTTTCTGGCCTTGGCAATTGATTACTTTCCAGTTTCTGCATGGCGCATTAGTTAATGAAGGGTTTTGGCACATATTCTTTAATATGTTTGCAATTTGGATGTTTGGAGTAGAACTTGAAAGGAATTGGGGGAGCCGTAGATTCCTATTTTATTATTTATTAACTGGGATTGGTGCTGGGTTAGTCCAGCTAGCTATAGGAGCGGGCCCAACTGTTGGTGCATCTGGTGGAGTATTTGGTATATTACTAGCGTTTGGTATGATGAACCCTGAAAGAAAAATATTCATTTTCCCTATTTTTATTCCAATCAAAGCAAAATACTTTGTTATGATATATGCTGGGCTCGAATTATTCTTAGGTATAACAGGTACGGCCGATGGGGTTGCTCATTTAGCACACGTTGGTGGTGCTGCTACTGGGTTCTTACTGATAAAATTCGGTGATCAATTAGGAATATATAAACTATTGAATTCTTTCGTCAAATCTTTCGGAGTTAGAGGTTCAAGTGCTGGGTATAGCCAATTCGGTGGCCAATACGGAGGTGGCAATAGCAACCCATTCGGAGGTAGGACGCAGTCAAGACAGGAAGCAACCCGATACAAAGTTAGCTGGGAAAAGACTAGTTCTGATGATGATTACGAAATAGAAGAAACAGATTCGCATAGTAAATCGTATATAATAGACGGCGAAGAAATAACTCAACAAACTGTTGATAGTATATTAGATAAAATATCGGCATCGGGTTATCAGAATCTGTCAGAAAGAGAAAAAATGATATTAAACGAATTGAGTAAAAGATTATAATATGAGTGAAACTAAAAACGGTATAATTGGCTTAGACGTATTCAAGCCAAAAGAAGAAATGCCACAAAGTGTGCAATATCCTCGTAGAATGTCAAGAAAAGTTATGGTGGGCAATATACCAGTTGGTGGTGGCTCTCCTGTATCTGTTCAGACTATGACGAAGACTAAAACTGCCGACGTAAAAGCAACTGTAGAGCAAATCAACAGATGTGTAGAAGCTGGAGCTGATATAGTTAGAGTTACGGTTAATAATAAAGATGCTTGCGATGCAATCGGTGAGATTGTGAAGCAAGTAAACGTACCAATCGTATCCGATATCCACTTCAACTATACTTATGCTCTAAGAGCCATAGAAGCTGGAGTTGCTAAAGTAAGAATAAATCCAGGTAATATCGGTAGCGTTGACAAAATAAAGAAAGTATTATCAGCAGCCAAGGAACGTGGTATTCCTATCAGAATAGGTGTGAACTCTGGCTCACTTGAGAAAGATATACTTGATAAGTATGGCTATCCAACTGACCAAGCACTATTCGAAAGTGCAATGAGACACGCGAATATAGCTGCGGATCACAACTTCGATGATGTGATTATCTCTGTGAAATCTACTAGTGTACCACTAATGATTTCGGCATATAGATTATTAGCTAAAGAGACGGATTTCCCACTTCACCTAGGAGTTACGGAAGCTGGATTGATTACCAAAGGTACTATCAAATCGGCAATAGGTATCGGTACATTGCTTGCAGAAGGCATAGGTGATACGATAAGAGTATCGCTAACAGACCAACCAGAAAACGAAGTTGAAGTAGGTAAAGAGATTTTGAAATCTCTTGGTTTAGCTCAAAGAACTGTAGAAATCATTGCTTGTCCGACTTGTGGAAGACTAGATGTAGATTTGTTCAAAATAGTTGGCGAGTTAGAAGAAAAAACTAAACATATCAAAAAGCCAGTGAAAGTTAGTATTCTAGGTTGTGCAGTAAATGGTCCAGGTGAAGCTGCAGATGCAGACATCGGGGTAGCAGCTGCCAAAGGTAAAGGATTGCTATTCAAACACGGTGAATCAATTGGATATGTGAACGAAGAAGATATAGTCGAAAGAGTTTACCAAGAAATCCTAGCTTTTGAACCAAAGGAATGAGATAGAGAAAAGATAGATTTAGAATAAAAAAGCTCGCAGTTTTGAACTGGGAGCTTTTTTTTATTTAGTAATGATGAGTTTTGAACTTCTATTATAATCATCAATTGAGAGATTAATAAGATATGAACCAATCGAAAAATTAGATATATCAAATTTTATCTCGCCATTCCAATTATTCGTAAAACTAATATCATAATCTTTTATTTCTACTTTTTTACCTGTTGATATGTTTACTAGATGAACCTTAAGACCACCTATTTTATCTATAGATTCAGTATAAAATTTTACCTTTATCTTTTCTTTAGCAGGGTTAGGACTAGGTGCAAAAGGGTAAATAGGAAGATTTTCTGTTCTTGACTCAGTTTGTTCTATACTAGTTAACCTGTCTGGTTCTATCTGTTTCCATATATTAAACTTACCTCCATACAATACAATTTGATCAGTGTCTAGAAAATTGATAACCTTGAAACCTTTACTATTATCACCTATAGTGTCAAAAACAAATTCATTGTCTTCAATTGAAACTTCAACATATTTATATTTATATGAAGTATCTTCAATAATAAATTCATTTGTTGTGAAATATTTTTGATCTTCGATAAAAGCTTGATCTTGATAAAACGAACTAATTCTAAATGGTTTTGATACATTATGTATAATATCTGTTTCAGTATCAAGTCTAAAATAACTGTAATAAACATAGTTCTCAAGTGGTATTTGAGAAGAATTTGTGAAGTAAATACTACCTGTTTTACTGACAAATATCCCTGAAAAAGAATTTAAACTATCATTACTAATAGAAAATATATCCTTTACAGTTTTCAGAGAATCGTTCGAAACTGCAATAGTTGCTTCAGTTTTATTTTTTTCACTCGTTATTTTAGAGTAGAATATATAAATTTTATTACCATATCTAATTGTCTTGAAGTTGCTACTATACACGCTGTCAATTGAGTTTAAAGAATCTAGAGTTGATAAATCACTCAAGTTATAAAATATATTTGTATAACCAGCACCACTCCCATAAACTCTTGTATCTCTAACAATAATCCTACCTTGTAAATCAGCAACAAAATTTAAATTATTATCGTCAACCTTAGAAGCTTTTAATGTAATTCCACCATCATTAGTGGTATATACACCATCTATTTTTGAGTTAGAATAAGTGTGTCTAATAAGAAAAACAGCCGAATCATTATTATAAAAATGATAATCATTTATATATGATAAAAACCTTTTAGCATTAGAAGTGTCAATTAAAATGTCATTACCTGGTCTAAATGTAACACCTCCATCAGTTGATTTAAAAATTAGACTTTCTCCTATAATACTCCAATTATTTTTATCAAAAACTTTTAAATGTCCTCCATTGAAGAAAGGAGTGTGAGTGACTATTTCCCAATTGTTTCCATAATCAATAGACTTTAATATTGTTCTATTTTCTAATGTCATCAAAACTAAATTATTTTCGACCTCTAAATCATAAACTCTGAATGTGTTACCATAAACATATAAATTTGAATTGCTTGAAATAAGTTTTTCGGTCTTATTTTCAATATCGTATTCGTAATAATTTATCTCTCTAGTATTTGAGTTAGCATTAGCATAAGTAAAACCTTTATCATAAGTAATTGAAGCATCAATAAACTCAGCACTAAAATCAAACTTATCAATTTCCTGATCATTTTTTAACCTAAAAAAAGAATTTCTATTTCTTAAAGTAATTAAATTATTATCACGTTGTGCTACAAATATTCCATCAAATAATTCTTTTGGTGTTTTTATATTATTCCAAGAATCTCCGAAATCATCAGTATAATCAATTGAGTTATTTTTATCTATTGTGTAAATTCTATCATCTATTATAAATATATATCTAAAGTATTTGCCAGTGACTTTTATCTTTTCCCAACTTTTTCCAACATTTGAAGAGATTAGAATATCCTCGAACAATGATGCCATTACAACAAAACTATCGCTTGCATCCATCGAGACAATACTATCAGTAAGTTTACTTACAATCCAATGGCTTCCCTTATCATGAGAAGCCATGAATTCATAATTATCTGTAATACCAACTACATAGTCTTTATGATTTTCAAGATTTACTATTCTATTTCTTGTACCAGAAAAATTTTGAATAAAAGAATTTCCTGAAACTTTATATCTAATTATTCCACCATTGTTTCCATAGAATAAATAATCTGAATGATTGATTTTATGAATTTTAAGATAAAAGTCTGTAGTATTATAAAATTCATCTTCATTGATCTGACACCAAGTTTGAATAGGTAAAAGAATCACAAATACTATAATATTTAATAAATTTCTCATATTAATTCATTATTGACAAGTATTTGAACATCTTGTATCAACATTATCTAAATCAGTGTTGTAAACACCACAACTTCCAGTCCCTGTTTGAGTAGGCCCAGAAATTGGGTTTTTAATTAATACCCCTTCATCAACACAAACAGAATATATTGAAACACAAAGTCCAGGTTCATCATCACATTGTTCAATTCTGTAACCATTACTAGTAAAGTCAGGGTAAGTTCTTTGACATTTAGCTCTGGAACTCTCGACTATCAAATTAGATTGTCCACCTCCTTGCCCACAAGGATCAAAAGGGTCTTTACTATGTAAATCTCCTAAAACTAATTGTTCTACATAAATCCAAAAACCAGCATTAATTTCAAAGTCTTCATAATCACAACTCTGTCCAAATGGTATAAAAATACCACATATAAATAATTTCCTATCACCCTCTGGAGCATCATAATAGCAATATGTTATAGTAAAAGAGCAACCACTTGCAGGATGTGTTGTAGTAACAGTTTCTTGTGTATAAAGTCCACTCGGACAACAGGTTTGTGAAAAACTTTCACTTATGCAAGCAAACAAAAAGACGCTTGATATTAATAATAAGTACTTTTTCATATTCACCTCTTAAAATATGTGTAAAACAAAATTGAGGTCTAATTTAATTTAATTTAATTTAATTTAATTTAATTAAATTTGCAAATAAGAAGTTGAAAACAAGTTTTTTCTTATCAAAAGCCGCAACAAAATGTTACTACTTGAGTTAGAAGAATTTGAACTAGTAACATTTTGAGAGTTTTGCAGAAAAATGTTTGACAATATGCTTCTTATTTACTGACTGTAAGATTTCTCCTGGACTCTTTACTTCTATTTGGCTCAGCACAGGCGCTGCGTTAAGATTGACGGGGTTTAATCTTACCCGTCACGCTGAGGGAGAGAATCGACCGAAGTGTCTATAATCTTTTTAGACTCTTCACATACGTTCAGAGTGACGTGATTAGTTTCGGAGACGAAATAATGTCGGTAAAAGCCCTCCCTGTAAAGGTACGATTTAAGAGGGTTAAGGTTGCTAAATATTTAAACTAGCTTGTTCAAACACCCCGGTATGCTTCGCAATCCATCCCTCATTAAAAAAGATGGGAATTGAAAACCGCATTTCTTTCAAATGAGATCGCCGCGTCCTTTCAGTCCTCGCGATGACAGCTATAACAAAAAAAGCAGAATCTGATTTTACTCAAATTCTGCTCTTAGTTGGTACACTCTAGGATACTATTATCGAACTCAATTTATCAGCAAATGAAAGATATATCGGCATTAGCCACTGATAATGAGACGTTTAGAAATATACTAAAGGATAGTTGATTACTAAGCGTTGTATTAGAATTAAAAACAAATTAGCTGAGATTGTTATTCTTTAATATAATTTAACAGTTACAAAATTTTTATTTTATTACGCAGTATATACTTCAACAAGTTAGAAATAAATATGAACAAAAACTCAGATTCTGATTTTCACAAACTTATAGATAAAGCATCTGATGTCTTTTATAAAAAGCATTGATTTGAAGCTGATATTGTTTTTATAATTAAGAGCTATTAATTAAAGCTTTTATGAAAGAAACATGATCTAATAAAATCAATGGGTAGAATGGCTAAACATCTAGCTTATAGGAGTGTTCTTGGATTTGAGATAAGATTACATAGAAGAAAGACGATAATATTAATGAAGTATAAGAAATAAAAATATCCCCGACTATTGCTAGACGAGAATCTTACTTGATAACGGTATTTGTTATAAATCTCAAGCATTTAAATTATTACAATGTAGCTGTAAGTATTTGTGTTAGAATTACTTCAACACTACTATCTTATTAACAGATTAATTTCTTCCATTATCTACTTTTAGATAATAGACACCTGAATTTATTCGTAATCCTTTTTCATCTTCTAAATTCCAAATCAAATGATTCTTTACATTTTGATTATATGTTTTAACTATAATATCTTCGTTAACATTTTCGCCTCTATATGAAATATTTTTCAAACCTATCATATCATATATTAGGATTTCAAAATCATTTATTTTAATACCTTCTGCTTTACTTACTCCCATAATTGACTAAGTATATCTTTATTATTAAAACTTGAAGGGTTTATATATCTTTGAAAAGATGAAAGTGTTTTGTGACCTGTGAATTGCATTGCTATATGAATCGGTACATTCCTATTAAAAATTATATAATTAACACCTTCTGTATTTAATTTCAAAGAATGTATTTACATATCACGAAAAAAAAGCATCCGCAATATCTTCGACTATAGTATAATACTCACTAAGTTGTAATTTAAAACTTTCGTCTTGATCATTAATACCAAATATATAATTTAAAAAATCATCTATATTTGTTAGCAACTCATGTGTGTTCTCTGAATTTATAACTTCAGCTATTATATTATTTGGTACAGACCTAAAATATATAGCTTTAGCTGCCATATACGCTGGACTCCATAATATAGAGATTTTGTCAAAACACCCGTTATACCTATTACTTTTATGGATCTTTTTTATATGTTGAAGAATTTCTAAATAATCCGAATGAAAATCGCTTGAATTATCTTCTTCCATCGTTATTAAAATAGTAGCGTTATCCATCTCTATCTCTATTGTTTAATTTAAAAATATATTATAATTCTTAGTGAATTATTTCAAAAGCAAATTAATTTTAATGTAAGGGCTAGTCCATACACCAAAGTGAGTAGATATTAAATTATTTTTACTAAAAGTAAATAGTAATGGATGTACCAACATCGGGTGTGCTTTCAATTATTATATTGCTATCTAGTTGGTCTAAGTAATCTTTAACTAGACGTAAGCCAAATCCTGATCCAGTTTTTATATCATCAAAATTGATTTGGTAGTGACTATTTTGTAGTATCGCATCTATTTGTACCTGGGTCATTCCTTTACCTGAATCTGAAATATCTAATATTTCAAAATCATCTTCTGTGCTTGTTGATATTGTGATTACCCCACCACTTGGTGTATACTTGATGCTGTTTTGGATTAAGTTACGAACTATTGTATGTAATATATTTGGATCGGTGTGAATGGTAGGAATTTTCAAATCAGTAACAATTCGAATGTTCTTTGCATCTATTTGTGATTTGTTAAGTGAAGTGATTCTGTTGATTACTTTTTCTATATCTACATCTGATTTATTTATAGAAATATCCTTGAACTGTGATTCCGCCCATTCAAGTAATGAATTGAGAAGTTTGTGTATATTACTCGCACTTTCACTCAAATTTTTTAAAGTTGAATTTTTTTGTGTATTATTGGGTTGGGGTGGGTAGTTTAATAGATTTTTCACACTTATATCAAATTCATTTATTGGGTTTCTCAAATCATGTGAAATAATACCAAAAAGTTTGGTTTTAGTGTTGTTCAACTCTGATAGTTTCGTATTTGCTTGTTCTAACTCATCATTCGCAATTGTTAGTTCTGAATTTAGTTGCTTGTTCTTGCGTGCATAAACTAATATCACAGCAGCTATTAGCAATAGTAGTATTGCAATTGCAACAGTGAAATACAATTGAGATGTCAGCCGTTGTTCTTCTTCTTTAGCTTTGATTGACTTTAGTTTCATATTATACAAACTCTTCTGATATTTGATACCAGCTTCGAGTTTACCAAACTCTCTAGATTTATCTTCGTCCGCAAGTTTTAAACGAACCACATTAGCTTTTTTTAGTTCATTATATGCCTCAACTGGTTTGTAAATATCATATAGATACTCAGAGTAAAGCTGATGCGTTCTTGCCTTCTCATTTAGCATATTCATCTTGTATGTTAGTTTGATGAGGTTAGAGTAAATAAAATCTATATCTGAGAAGTCCTTTCGTGCGAGATTTATTTCCATTAATTTCAGATAATTGTAGATGGTAAATTCATTTAAGTTATTGTGTAATGTCCTTTCTAATGATTTGGTTATATACTCTAATGCTGATACTGTATCACCTTTTGCTAGATTCAAAATAGAAAAAGAATGGTAAATACTAGATTGTAATCTATCGTAATGCGTTTTCTTCACTATCTCATTTGACTTCATCAAATAATGATTAGCTGAATCTAGTTGATTCAGCTGTAAATAACATCTACCAATACTATACATAGCATAAGCTTTATCTTCTCGGATTGTTGAAAATGCGTATGAGGTAAGAGTAAAATTCAAATCTTCTTTTAGTAAATCTGATTCACTAAAGCTTCTAAATACCTCTAATGATTTTTGGTAATATCCTAAAGCTACGTAATAATCATTTCTCTTGAGATACAAATCACCTAAATAGTAAAAAGTACAACCATATTTATCTTTGATAGAAGCAGAAGGATTGTTTAAATTATTTTCTCCAATCAGTATTGCTTCTTTCAGATTAGTTACTGCTTTGACATAATCATCTTCGTAAGTATAGAGAATGCCACGTAAATTATAGGCACTGATTATTCCTCTAATATAGTTGTCTCTTTGTGAATGTATTAGAATAGAATCCGATATAGAATATGAAAGTTTTGGGTTTAGTTGAGCGTAATCCCTACCCATACAATAAAGATGGAAATACTTCATTGTGTCTGTTCTAGATAGTAGAGAGTCAAATACAATAAAACCTTGAATCTGTTCTAGAGTATCAGTTACTGCTCTTATCTTTAAAGTATTAGACTCATCATAGACCTTGCTTCTTTGAAAAGAATTAAGTTGAGCAGATAAAAAGATACTAACAAGTAAGTATAGGCATAAATTTAAAAGTAATTTAGTTTGCATTTTTAAAATTAATAAATTTATTAATAATTGGAGTGTATAATATGAAAAGAGTAGTAATTGTTGATGACCATACCATATTTTTAAATATGATTTCTAGTTATATAAGAGCTAATTCTGATTATGAAGTTGTAACAACATTCAACAGCGGTAACAAATTCCTAAAAAGTTGCATTGGGCAAGATAAAAAATTTGATTGTGTAATACTTGACCTCTCAATGGACGATGGTAATGGCTATACAGTACTTGAAGAATTGAAGAAAAGCAATCCACATATCAAAATTATAATTATGACATTCAACAAGGTGCCAAGGGTTTTAGATAATCTATTGAAAAATGGTGCTGATGGTATAATAAATAAATCAGCCGTTGAAAATGAGATTGTAGAAGGTCTAAAAAAGGTAGAAGAAAATGAAAGATTCCTATGTTCGATAACTTCCAGTATAATAAACAGAACACGAAATCTAGTGAATGAGTTGAATGAAGTTCAGGCACTTACTAAACGTGAAAGAGAAGTTCTTACTTTAATATGTGAAGATGAACTTACAAATGCTCAAATTGCTAGTAAACTATTTATTTCAGAAAAGACAGTAAAAACACATAGGAATAATATTTATACAAAGCTTCAAGTGAATTCTACTATTCAGCTTGTTAGAGTGGCTATGGATTTAGGATATGTAGTTTAGTAGTAAAGTTTAATTATTATTTCTCAAATGTATAATTATATACATTACAAACTAATTCAAATGTAACTCTAATTCTAAAATAGTTCTTACAAAGGAGCTTTTTTTATGGTTAGTACTATTGGTAGCACATCACTTACTAAAACTAATATCTTTTAATTAAAGTAATTTATTTACCTTATTACATATTGGTATTAATTTAGTAAATCTTAATTTACTCTCATAGCTAATACACTAGCATTTCGTTCATTAGCTACTTAACTTTTCAGGTAATGTTTGTTTTCCTTCTTAACTAAACTAGTAGAAACAGATAATCTACATGATATGTCACCTACAGATTTACCTTGATCTATTAATGATATTATCTTTTTGGTTTTTTATTTCTCCATAAACTTGGCTATTGATTCCGTATCTCCACGTTTTCTACCTACTTTCCTACCTACTTTCAGATAAGCATCACGTTAAATTTTATTAAGAAGATTTAAATTCTCCAACTCAATCTCATATATTGCAAACAAAAACAGAAGTGATTAGTTTCCAGATTTGATTAGGTTCACCATTTACTTTAGATGTTGTACCCATGGATAGTACTTCTACATTTACATCATGTTCATCTAACCAAGCAATCGTGTTTATAGAATCAACAGTATTCCTGCCAATATCTCTTAATTCAGGTACTGTTAATTTTTCTATTTTTCCAGTATTCACTAATTCAACTACTTTAGCCGCTTCCGTTCTTTTTTTGAATGGTTTAGTACA
>JAUHXN010000312.1 GCA_030426865.1 bacterium
ATGGCTCTTGCCTCCCAAATAAGTGGAAAGGGAAGTGCTCGTGTGACGCTAAATTCGGTCAATGGAAATATTATAATTTGGTCTATCATATTGCTAAACCCTACGATTAGCCCAAGTGCTATATACACAACAATAGCAGGCGCTAAGCCCAATAATAGCTTTCCAAATTTATTCACTATTGATTGTCTATTCATATCAAATATGAGACTCATCAAAATAGGGATGAATAAATAAAGGGCAAAATCATGTCTTATAATAGCTGTCAGACCTATAAAAAATCCACTGTAGAGTATATATCGCTCATCACTAGCTTTAAAATATTTGAGCGTTTGGATTACAGAAAATAATGCTACCATCATCCCTAAACTAGCTGGATTTAGGTACTTGATACCGAAACCCGAGAGTATAATAGCGGCTACAAATACTGCATAGTTCTGCTTATTTGAAAGTAATTTGAATATGCTATTGAGCTGAATAGCGATAACAAAGCTAATTATCACAGCTACTATCTTGTGTAGCCATATTTGCTCACTCAATAGTTGAATAAATGCTGAAAAATAATAGACTCCAGGTGAATAGATAGTCCAAAAATCTTGATATGGTATATCGCCTGATAGTACACGCATACCGCCTACTAAAACTAAACCTTCATCATAAATATTAATTCCATAGTTGAAAGAAATTAATAGATATATAAATCCAATAGTGTATATTATGTACTTCAAGATTCTCAAATTTGATAGTTTTCTCAAAGAACAAAAATAATGAATAAAAGAGTACTTATAGAAGATAAGTTGATTTATTTCTCAAATGCCATTGACACAGATGAGAGTAAACCATATTTTAAAAAACTGAAAGAAACTATTGATTGGGAACAAGATGAGATAATGATGTTTGGCAAAAAGACCAAAGTACCTAGATTGACCAGCTGGTACGCTGATCCGAATGTGAAATATAGTTACTCGGGCTTGGAACTATTACCTAAACAATGGACTTCAGAACTAATTGAGCTGAAATCATTGGCCGAGAAATTATCTACTCATTCTTTCAATAGTGTTTTGCTGAACTATTATCGAGACGGTGCAGACTCCATGGGATGGCACTCAGATGATGAAAAAGAACTAGGTGCTAATCCGATTATAGTTTCTATCACTTTCGGATTCCCAAGAAGATTTTTGATAAGAGAAAAAATGGATTACAAAAAGAAAAAAGAAATAGAATTAGAAGATGGTAGTTTACTAGTAATGCGGGGTGACTTCCAGGAAACTTACCAGCACTCCATTCCAAAAACAAAGAAGTTAGTTGGGGAACGGTTGAACCTCACTTTTAGGAAAGTATTATGAGTAAAGATTTGTATATAGGAATTATGACAGGGACTTCGGTAGATGCTATAGATATAGCAATTGCTTCGTTCAATGATGGGATTATAGATGATATAATAACTGATGAATTTGATTTTACCACAGGGCTTCAAAACGAACTCAAATCACTAACTAATAGTATTTCTCTAAAGACACTCTCTCAACTAAACATACACTATACCGAAGAAATAGCTGTAGCTGTAAACGAGTTTTTAAGCAAATATAGAATAGAAAAAAGCGATGTAAAATCAATCGGCTTCCACGGTCAAACTATATGGCATCAACCAGATTCAGATTTGTACTTAGGTGAGATGGTTCGTTCTACATATCAACTAGGGTCGGCTTCATATCTTGCTATCAAGACAGGCATAGATACTGTGGGGGATTTCCGTACAGCTGATATGGCAGTCGGTGGTCAAGGGGCACCTTTAATTCCGATTTTTGATTATGCATTTCTAAGAAATGATGCTGCTGATACAATAGTGTTGAATATCGGCGGAATAGCTAATATTACTTACCTACCAGCTGGGGGTAGTAAAAATGAAGTAATCGCATTTGACACAGGACCTGGTAACTGCCTTATAGATTTGGCAATGAAAAAGCTCTTCGATAAAGATTATGATAAGAATGGAGAAACAGGCCGAAACGGAAAGCTGAATGAAGCAACTCTTGACTCATTAATGAGTGAGCCGTTTATTGATAAAAACAACCCTAAGTCCACTGGTAAAGAATTATTCAACGCAGTGTTTTTAGAAAAACACAATGTATATACGCTATCTCCAGAAGACGCTATTAGTACTTTGACTCATTACACTGCAATGTCTATTGCTCACAATATCAACAAGCTCTCTATAAGTGATTTCACTTTGAAAATAGCTGGTGGTGGTGCTAGGAACACATTCTTAGTTGATTTGTTACAGAGATATAGCCCAAAGGCAAAAATAGAGACTACATTACTAAATGGAGTCAATATATCAGATGGTCGCGAATCTTTGCTTATGGCTTACTTAGCTTATTTAAGAATCGAGAAAAAATTTGGTAATATTCCTTCTGTTACTGGTGCATCACGAGAAGTTATACTTGGGGCATTAGCTAAGTCTTAATTTTTTTCAAACTGTCTTTAACTTCAGCTTTTTAGTGAATACGTTCCACATTGATTCATTGAAATCCATGTCTTTCATTATGAAGTGTGTATTTTGATGGTTTTCTAAGTCTAAAGAATCCACATCTTCTGAACTACCAGACATAAATATAATATTAGTATCATCCGGAAGGTTGCTGAATGCCTTAATAGTGTCATTCCCTTTCGAGTCAGGCAAATTAATATCGGAGATAAGTATATCGCACGGATTGTCTTTCATATAATCTAACGCAGAGTTGACATTGCCGAACACCTTTATCGTGTATTCGAATTCTAGTATAACTTTTAGGTGCAACCGAACTGCACTCGACATTATACTGTCGTCTTCTATTAGAATTATTTTTACCATATATTCAACTTATCAAGAATTATTAATTATCATTAATAAAGCAATATATGTGCCAAAGAAATAATAAAATAAAGAGTTTCTGCAATAGGCCAAGTCTGCACTATTACCAGGACATTTACCCTTCGTTTACCAAATCCATTAGGTATTGGCCGTATTCTGTTTTTATTTGTTCAGTAGCCAATTTCTCTAATTGATTCTTATCTATAAAGCCCTTTTTATAGGCGATTTCCTCAAGACAAGCAATGTAGAAACCCTGTCTTTTTTGTACTGTTCTGACGAAATCACTCGCGTTCATCAGATTATCACAAGTACCTGTATCTAGCCACGCAAAACCACGTCCGAGCAATTCTACTTTTAGTCGCTTTTGGCGGAGGTATTCGTTGTTGACAGCGGTAATTTCAATTTCGCCACGAGCAGATGGCTTTACATTTTTAGCGATTTCTATTACGCTATTATCATAA
>JAUHXN010000313.1 GCA_030426865.1 bacterium
TGTTTGAAGTATTTATGAGAATAAAGAATCTCATATTTAACCCATATAGTAGTTTGTAAACCCGTCATTCTGAGGGAGAGTAGCGACTGAAGAATCTAGGTGTGTTAATACTGAGTATCTTATTTAGAATACTATTGCAAAATGAAGGTGTATATAATACATAGTGAAAAATTAGATAAGTATTATGTTGGTTCTACCCAAGATATTGACGTTAGACTTAAAATACATAATACTGGCGCTTCAAAGTTCACAAAATCTGGTATACCTTGGACTATAGTACATGCTGTAGATTGTATTAATAGAACTGAAGCTTTAAGATTAGAAAAGAAGATTAAAAAACGAGGCATTAAAAGATACTTAATTGATATAGGGTTCTTTTAATTGCGCATCACGCCGTTGGCGTGAGGGCATGCAGGGCTTGTGACGCTATCAGCGTTATTCAAATCCTGCCACTCATGCTTTTAGCTTGACAGGCCCGACGAACGAGAAAAAGCTCTACTCAAAAGGTAGAGCTTTTTTTATGTTTGAAGTATTTATGAGAATAAAGAATCTCATATTTAACCCATATAGTAGTTTGTAAACCCGTCATTCTGAGGGAGAGTAGCGACTGAAGAATCTAGTAACTTTTAGGATTGTTTAGGCCGATGTATTTGTTAATTTCTTATCCGTTGGTTAAAGCCATCACTCTTCTTTGGGTAACTTAAACTTTATCGGAATTTGAACAGCTACATCTATCTTCTTACCGTCTTTTTCTCCAGGCGTCCACTCTTTCAGAAATTCAGCAGCTCTCATTGCCTCTTCATCTAGTTCCTTATTACCCGAACTTTGTGCCACTGATGTATTTTTAATTGTTCCTTCCTTACTAATAGTTAGTTGAACTATAGTCCTTCCTTCTATACCATCTTCGAATGCAGATTTAGGATATTTTATATTTTCAACTAATATTGACATCATATCTCCATTATAGCTTGGTTGTTTTGTTACTTCAGTTTTATCACCTGCATAAGTATTATTAGTCCCAACTATCATCATTGTCGATAGGATAATCGTAGTCATTATAGCATAGACTATAGGTAGCTTTCGGTTATTGTTATTGTTTCTCATTTCTAATCTCCTCTTTATATTATTAAAAGTATAATTATTTGCAATCGTTGAATAAATCATTCTCTTAGTATTTGGGCTAATAATTTCAAATTCGCTGCTACAAAGTTCATTGTCAACATCAAATTCATGAGTCATTCTTAGTTCCTTATGCATCAGATAAACTATCGGGTTGAACCAAAATATAACTTCGTACAATGTAAATATTAGATTATCTATTGAATGATTTTTTTCAATATGTATTAATTCATGATCTATTACTTTGTGCTTCTCATATTGAGTTAATTTATCATCTATAAGTATCTTATTGAAAAAACTAAGATTGTAATACCTCTTATTCGTATATATTCCAATATTCCCTATTCGATTAACTATATTTCCCTTCGAGAATAGCAAATTCAATCTCATTAATCCAATGCCTTTGCTGATAGCTGATACTATCAGCCCAACTAAATATATAATCCATACGATCTGATTAATATCTATCCCCTTCGCGCTGCTACTAGATCTACTATCATAAGTATCAAAAGCGATATTATCCAATGGAATTATCTCTACCCCTGTTTGTATAGTTACTAATGAGGCGAATGTAAGAATAACAGGGGTAGAAATAAGAATAATTCTCTTAACTAAAAACTGCTTTGTATTATCGAGTGTTAGTCTATACACAGAATAAACTATACCCGTTAAAATGATAAATTTTATGAAGAATATTAGGTTCATTTTTTCTTCTCCATCTGTTTTTCAATTATTTTTTTTAATTCTTCTAACTCAGATAGACTCAAATCATCTGATTCTGAGAAAAAACTAACTAGATTCTTATATGAGTTATCGAAAAATCTATTAACTACATTTTTCAAATACTTTGATTTGTACTCATCTTTGTTTATCAGCGGGAAGTATCTATGTGATCGACCAAAGTCCTCGTGATCGACAAAACCTTTAGTGCATAGTATCCGAATTATAGTAGAAACAGTATTATATGCCGGCTTTGGTTCAGGTAGTTTTTCTATTATTTCTTTCACAAAACCTTTGTCAATATCCCATAAGACATTCATAATTTCTTCTTCTGCTTTCGTAAGTTTATTCATAACTTTTTCCTCTTTAACTAATTCCTTAGTTGTTAAACTATATATTTAGTTATAAAGTTACAAATTTTATGCACTTTTTTTATTTGTTTACAATTCATAACTTTAAGAAAACTACTTTGGATAATGTTTATAATATGAAAACTACTCTAATTCTTCTTATACTAGTATGTTCTATATCGCCACTTTGGTCACAGAAATGGATAGATACTACATATCAGATTAACACAGTAACGAATATAGAATATGGTAGAGCTACTGATTTTGCAGGAGCCGAGCGGCAGCTATTGATGGATATTTCGGTACCTACTAATGATACTCCACCCGAATGCGGAAGACCTCTAATGGTCATAGTACATGGTGGTGCGTGGTTAGCTGGTAGCAAAGATGAAGTAACTATTAAGCGACTAAGAACAGAATTTGCAAAAAGAGGCTATACGGCTATAGCAGTTAATTATAGATTGGGTCAATTCCACACTGATAGGAATATCCATTGCAATGTAGAGGGTTGGGATTGCTTCAATATAGCAGATTCATCGGAGTGGTATAGAGGCTATTTTAGAGCAGTTCAGGATGTCAATGGTGCCATTAGATATATGATTAATAAAGCAGACGAATATAATATAGACCCAAACAATGTATTTTTAGCCGGAGAAAGCGCAGGTGCTTTCACAGCTATTGGAACTGCATTTATCGATAGTGAAGATGATGTGCTAAGTAACTTCACGCAAGAATTACCAGATATCGCTGCACCAAATAATTTGTACGAAACCCCTTGTATCAAACAATATGATTTAGCTCCATCTATTGCCGAGATGAAATTAGAAAGACCTGATTTGGGTAATTATCAGGGGACACTCAATCAGCCAGCTAAATCAGAATATACTGTTAGAGGTGTTGCTGGATTTTACGGAGGTGTTATGAATAATATCTTCCCTTCTGATAAACTGGAATTACCAGCACTGTATATGTTCCATCAGCCAAATGACCTCATTGTACCAATTAACTATGGTACAGTTTTCGAAGGGTATAATCAATGCACTAGAGATATACTTAGTTGTCAGAACATAGTTAACCGTAAATCCCTTTGGGGAAGTGT
>JAUHXN010000314.1 GCA_030426865.1 bacterium
CAAATATCTCATTAGTAGTACTATTATTAACTGTTGTCCAATAAACTCCATTTCTGTAAATCTTAGTATCATCCTCTAAAGCGAAAATTCTTATAGTTGGAAACTCATTTAGTTCTCGAAAAGTAGGTATAGAATAAAATTTCCCCCAAGTATTAATAGGGTAAATTGTTGAATGTACTTCATCTGATAAACCTAATCCTGCTGGTTGACTTAGTGACATTTGTGAATATTGTAGATTAACAGGTTTATTTGACTTTATCAAACTACCAGATAAGTCACCTATACTATCAACCGAAAATATATTCCATACATCGCCCTTATTTAATATTTTTATTATTGACTCTCCTCCCATCAATGAATCACCATTTTCTAATCGTATCTTTAAATCTTTGTTAAAAGTGCTTAGTTTTAACTCAACACGATTATTATTAAATGGTGACGTAACACTTACACTTGGAGGATATACACTACTATATTCTGAAAAATAAGATGAAAAATAAGTCTGTAGCATAAACTCATAACCAAGACTATTAGTTGGAATTGCCAAAGAAGCATCTTTTAAACCCCAATAAGAATTGTATGTCTGAACTGATATGGGATATTTTGATTTTACGTTTATACCAGAAGAATGAGTTAGTCTTGATATTATCCGTTTTTCATTATCTCTTTCTCCATATTCTGCAAAGTTATCACCTGGTAGTGATATGATGGTATCCTTTCGTGCAATAATACTTGCTTTGATAGAAATACCCTTGGATTCACTTGTTATTTCAATTTCATTATCAACTGAGGATGTAACTACAATATAAAAATTATCTATTCTTAATCCATGTTTATAAAACATCTCAGGCATAGCAAACCAAAAATCAGTACCGACATTATTTTGTCCAAGTATTGGGGCTAACTCTTGGCGAATCTTGTCGGCATCTGACTGTGAGTTGCTATAGCTAAAGAAGCTAAAAAACACTAAAACTGAAAGTAATAATGATTTCATTTTATATCCCTTTTGTTGTTATAGCATAGACACAGGTAATGTAAACTTAGTTACATTTAGATAATAAAAATCCCAACTAGATTTACTAATTGAGATTCAAACTTCTACTTAATTACCTTTATATTTTATCTCACTATATTAATCTTTCTTGTGAGTAATCTAGTATTACTTTTCAGTGTTACTATGTAAGTTCCAGATTTTAGTGAACTGATTGATATAGTGTTTTGAGCTTGTATATTCGTGCTAATCTCCTTGCTCCCTTCGATATTGAAAATAGACAGCTCTGTAAATCCATCAGCTAATGCTTGTGGTAATAACTGAATATTTGATTCCGTAACTGTCATGTATTCTGATAGAGTTTCTTCTGGTGTGACAGAGGTTAAAACTTTCGCTTTTAATATAGCTGTCTGCAATGTTTTATATCCAAACTCCAACTCTTCCAACTCATTATTAGCATTCATAACTGCAATACCAATGCCTAATGAGTCGATGAATTCCTTATCTACTTCCCCTTGCTCTACTTTACTTGGGTCAAATATTATATCCACATTTACATCTGAAGCAGGAGGAATTGGTTTCGATATATCCCAGTCAAAAGGAGTGAATCCACCTATACTATAACCTTTATCTCCATGCTTGAATTTTAATTGGGATATATAGAGTGGTGCATTAGATGATAAATTACGAATTGTGTCTTGCATTTTTATCGGCTTTGACTCTTGAGTAAATACACCAAAGTCGCTATAACTACTAAATTCATAGTTCGGATAGTCCGCAGTAACTAGATAATTAGCTATTGGGTAAAATTGGCACTCTGTTATTTCATCATTATTTTCAGTTCCAAGCCCAATGTATAATGTATCTCTATATATGTCAGTATTATTAATCTTGAACTTAGCAAATTTAATATTTACATATATTTCTGAATTTGGTAAAATAGGCATACTCATATCCCAATTGCTAGGTTCTATTGATTCAATTTTAAAGTCAATATTCTTACTACCTAACTCAATTCTTGTTAGGTAAATAGGGTTTATATTTGATAGGTTTCTAATAGTATCTTGGAAAGTCACTTCCTTGATTTTAGGGTTCTGCATAGAAACTTCAGAAGAAGTTGCTTCTAACTCTGTATTTACATAATTAATTAATACTGTTGTATCGTTGCCAGCCATATCAGATACATATAGTAAAGCTGATGCTGGTTTCGTTTTATCAGTTACTATTAGTTCCCAATTAAATGAAGAGTTCTGACCTGGGATGAATTCTTTTCTATTGGTATCAATTTTAAATTCATAATTTTCTGATTCTAACATATAGATTTCTGCGATATTAGAACGTACATCTGTATCATTTGGTAGATCTGTTACTACCCCATCTTCCATTAATATGTCACCAATACATTGTTGTTTAAAGATAAAGTCTGGTGGTAGAGTATCTTTAGAATATATATTTCTCAGATTGAAAGAAGAAGGAAACCCGTATGCTTCATAAGGACTATTCCCAAAAGATTTTGTCACAAATTTTGATGAATCTGATTTAATATAATATACACCTTCTGTAGATAACTCAATAATCTTACTACCGTAGCTAATTCCATTAAAAGTTGATTCAAAAGGAAGAAAATCTTCACCATATAAATCTCCTATTTTAAGATAATTTGGCTCATTTTCATCTGTTTTTAAATTTGCTATTAATAAATCATCAGGAATTTCATTGTTGACAAGCGGGAAGGTAATTGTAATATAATTTTCAAAAAAAACATCTCCTCCACCTAGAGCATTAGGAGAAGAAACTAAAGTATTGTTGACAGCTGCCTCTATTGGTGGGAATTGAGACATAAAAGGGTCACTCTTACCACCTAAACTATCTTCTTGAGTTCCAGTATTGTAATAAGTTACTGCTATTGGCTTGTCAGCACTAATATGAGCAACTTTAGGTTTAATATCTTCTCCTTCATCGTCAACTTTTGGCCAAAGTCTCAATTCAAGATATGAATCACCAAAACCTGAACCGCCACCATCTTTGAGAGTTCCTATTGTGACTCCATTTCTTTTTATTGTTGTATTTGGTTCAGATGAGAAAATCCTAATAATTCCGTTATACCCTCTTTCCATTTGAGGGGTTATAAAGTAATTTTTCCCCCATTGATTGACAGGAAGCTCCATATTAACTGTATAATCACACCAAAAGTTTCCAAGAGGAAAATTAGCACAGTGCACACCAGAAACTATAGAAAAAGGTTTATTTCCTGTTATTAAACTACCAGAAATGTCTTGCTCAACGTCGTGAACAC
>JAUHXN010000026.1 GCA_030426865.1 bacterium
GCTTTGGATCTTCTAATTGCTCGCATACTGCGGCTCTGTAACCTGCCTTTACTAACTTAGGTAAATAGGCGTCTAATTGATGATGGGGGAAACCAGCTAATGGCATATCCCCAGCAGCACCATTGTTTCTCTTTGTTAGAGTTATACCACAAACTTTTGCTGTTATAACTGCATCTTCGTTGAATGTCTCATAGAAATCCCCCAAACGAAACAACAATACCGTGTCCGGGTACTTTGCCTTTATGCCATTATACTGCTTTATTAAGGGTGTTTCTTTGCCTTTTGCCATTACTTTCTATTTTTAATATCCTAATAATTCGAAATTTAATCATTTTGAACTAGAATATTTTCTTTTTTAGTAATATTTTTGATTCATCTATGAGTATTTTCTTGTCATGACTTATTACATTTAATAACCTATAATCTGATTGGTTAATTAAGTTTTGAGTCCTCCATCTGAATTGTGAGTTAGTTTTATCATCTCCTGAATCATACCACCAAGTTGAATAAAGTAAATCTTTTCCTTTGCTCAATGTACAAAAATTTAAATCCTTGCCACCAATTTTTATAATAGATTCATTCTCTATTTTATACCCAGTTCCTCTCCAGCAAATAATTGGTGAATGTTCTGCTGAATAGAAATGTACTGCTGGTTTTATATACATTAGAATGTCTTTTTTCTCAAGTTTCAATATTCCCATAGGTTGATTCTCGCATTTATAATCTTTTAAATCTATTTTCAATGTACTTCTCGAAATATCTTTGAACTTAGTTTTATTAACATTAGCTATATTGATTGAAGCAAGAAGGATAACTATAACTGAACTCACTGCAAATTTAAAGTAAGTATTGATTTTTTTATCTGGTTTGGTTATAGCTTTTCCTGATGGAATCCTCTTAATTATAAAGTATAATGGAAATACAACGTAAAGTAAAAAACAAAATAAACCAATCACTTCATGTGATATAGTCCCAGGGGCTGATTTAAAAATTACAAGTAATATAATTCTAAAGAAATTAGAAATAGAAGATAGTATAAAAGCTAATATGAGCGTTATGATTATCTTAGAGTATGTGTACCTACTCTCATTTTTAATCTGGAAATGAGATAAATAAACTATAGATACGAATAAACTTAATATCATCATATTCAATCCCATACATTCCGGGTCTATATGAAATTGATTGTCATTCACTAGTACAATATTTCCAATGGATTTTGAACTTTCAAAAATTGAATCTAGCAACTTACTAGCCCAATTAGTTAACCAAATTCTAATCTCAAACCCTAGAACCTTAGATATATTATTAGTTACAGGAGATATAATTAGTAAAAGTAGAATTGGTATATTTGTTAGCTTACCATAGTTACTTTCATAAATATAGAACAGAGAACAAACAATGGCAAAATAATATATGGTAGTTAATTTAAAAATTAAGAAAATGATTAGTAATACTATAGAAGCAACTCCATATCGAATAGATGTATTTGTGTTCCGCTTATTTATGATAAAGGGAAGAACTAATAAGAATAGTATCATATTAAAATCGAACTTTGTGTATTCGTATATACGACTAGCAGATAATATCCCAATTATTAATAAAAGGACAATTGGGAATATGTGTTTCCCACTTATTATTTGTTTGAATACCAATTAGGGCCTTTGTCGTCTATATACAACAAATATAATAACTGCAAATAGAGCAATTAATGCCCATTCATGAGGCTCAGGTACTGCGCCAGAAGAACTAATAGAAGCATTCTTCAGACTGTTTTCATTATCCCCAATATCAAATCGATCATAATCTTTTTGAGTCTCTAATACAATTAAACTTGAAATAGGGCTAACTATATATGCTTCATTTGCTATCTCTATTAACTCATCAATAGTGTCATCTTTCTGTCCGAAGTAGTTCCTACCATATTCCCTCATCAAATCTGTATATGCAAACAATCTAAGTAAATGATCTGGTGCTCCAGTTTTTTTATCTACGGAGTCTCTCTTAATAGTAATACCTGGCTTCTCTAAATCTACTTTATTTGTGTCATACAAAGCAGTATAGTAAGAATTATTATCGATTAAAGATACTATCTCTTCTATACTTCCTTTATGGAAATTAAGAACATCAAATTCTTTTATGGATTTTAAATAAGGTGAGCTTTGATTTTCGAGCTGAAAAATATTAATTTTTGAGGTAGATTTAAATAGAAATTTATTTATTTGTTTATGAAATTCACTTCCTTCTAAGTCTGATAGATTAGGTGAGAGTTTATTAGACTTAGTGATAACAATTGAATTCTCTACATCATCGATAATATCGAATGGAAATAAACTAAAGTTTATTTTGCTAAGTTCTTCGAAGACTATATCTTTATTATTGCTCCCTATTCTTATTCTTTTGTCTTTATAGGCATATATTTTCTTACCAGTGTTTTTTTCTACTATTTCTTCATATTCTGATTTATCCCAACTGGAATTTATATCCAAGTATAAGTTTTCTATCTCCATTTTTGAGCTTTGTTTTTTAGTTTTATGAATACTATAAGTATGACCACCAAACTTAAATGCTTTCTCAGAAAGCTTAGTAGGTTTCAGTTCGACAAATCTGTCTTTATCATAATTCCCTGTATAAACATATTTTCCTTCTATAGTTTTATTGAATCCAATTGGTAAGTCAATTTCTTCAATTTGGTTATCAGTAACAATCTCAATTTGACAAGTCTCAGTTGCTCTGCTTACTATAGGACCTTCAAAGTATATGTTGTCCAATCTTAATTTATCGTCTTTTAATTCCAATGGAGTAGTAACACCTAATTTGAACATTCTATTTTCTTTGGGAGTACAAGGGAAGACACTAATTGACAATCTATTTCCCTCTTGCCAATGAAGCAATGCTGGGTCTCTTCTTTCGACACCTACTATAGTAGTGTATGCACTATCTGCTTTAGATTTAGATGTTAGTTTTGATTTCTCCTCTTTACCATTAATCCATAATGATAATGATGTAGCCACTGAACCTTCCGGCAAGTAAAAAGTATAAACTGCCTCATTTTGATTTCTTGTATATCCGCTCTCATTCCTTATAGTTAGTATCTTTTCAGTATACGCAAACCTATAATCTGGAAATAATTGAATGTTTGTAAGAATATTAGAAGTAGAAAGATTATTATCGCTCCATAATTGTCTTCTATTTTGATGTCTAGCATCAAAATTAGATTTAAGCACTTTTATCCTTGTATCAATATCTAAGTCTATTTCACCAAATATACTAATTCCAATATTTATTATAGGGTCATGTCTTCTTCTTTCATCAAAATTAGAGTTGAGAAAACTATTTCTAAAAAATTTACCAAAAGTATCAAATACAAGCTCGCCTTTGATAATATCTCTTGATAATTCACTTTCATCTATTTCTTGACTAAGTAATACCCAGATTGGAAGTTGATTCTCAGGTCTAAGTATTACAGAAGAAGTTGCTTTACTAATATCATCATGAAGGTCTTCCCATTTAGAAATGAATATAGTTAGTATAATCAAAGGAATTAAAATCCCAGAAGCAAATGTGAGGCGCTCGATTTTCTTCAGTTTAGTTTTAAAAATATTATAAATGATAATAATTAATAAACCCAAAGGAACAAATAGGCTATAAGTAGCTCCGAGAAATAATAACCCTATAAAACCAATAATATATAATGGTGCTAAATAGACCGCAAAATAAAGTAATAGTAAAGTTGATGCACCTAAGAAAAAATATATTATTAACTTGTACAGTGAAGGAATCAATTCAATTATAGCATAAAGCTGTAAAGTAATGACAACAATAACTATATACACTAATACCCAAACTTCGAAGTAACCGAAAAGCTGGAATGATGCATTTAGTATAAAACAAAGGATGAAGAGATTTGTACTAACAATTATTAACTGATTAGAAGTAATTATTATCTTATTGTTATTGATATAACCTTTTGCTTGGGAGTATGCGAAATATGAGATGTTGAGTATTAGTCCTATAAAGAATAATAGTATCTTAGAATCTTCACTTATTATCTCGTCGTCAATCGTTAAAAACATCATAATTAGCAATACTATGCTAATAAGGTAACCTAAAACTATTATTCTTTTGTTGCTGACATAATTCTCTGACATGAATCCTCTTAATAGAAATGTTAAATATTTATTTTCATTTCCTTACGAGAATATTTTTGAAAAAGGTGCAAAAAAACCTTGTTTTTTGAATATTTTTCTTTTTCTATCCGTAATAAGTTTTGGATAGTTATGTTATTCAAATTAATAAAGATAGGAGTGCATGGTTTTGTCGTTTTTTCATGTTGTTTTACTCACTCAACCTGTTCTCTATCACCCTCCTTATTCCTTGTGATAAACTGTCCATGTACATATCTGTCGTGAGTAATCTTATCTCAGATTCTAAATCTGGATATTTCTCCGCTATGTTCATTAGCATCCTAAGAGCATAGAAACGAAGTGCTGGCTTCGCTTCAATATCTTTCCATATATCAATACATTTATCAATCAAAAGACTCTCTTGCTCTTCGATCAACTCCAATTTAAGTAGTATTTTGAGTAGTTCTCTTTGGTGTCCATCTGGCTTACCATCTATTGCATTTATCACTTCGTCAGTTCTATTACTAATTCGCTCGTCATTCTTCTTCATCACAGTAGTTAATATAAAAGCAGCTCTCCATGCAAAAGGTTGTTTGTCTGACAATGATAGTTCAACTAGCTCAACGAAAGTAGCAGGATTTGAATTTACATAAGCTACCATTCCTTCTTTGCGAGATTCTATTAATACTCTTTCTAATTCAGTTAAGTTCTGATTAAGCAAATCATTTTTCTTTTTACTCATTATAATATTCCAATACTTCCTGAGCTCGTTTTGTTATAAATTGATTTGGTTTGTTTATAGCACCAATACTAGTAGCAAGATTATTTACCTTTTGTTCCAATTCCCATTTGCCAGACTCTAACTGTTTTGATTTTAACAATTTTAATGCATTATCCATTTTTGGAGAATGAACAGATTCGCGTTTGAGTAGCCATAGTATTTCTAGAAAATCACCCTTGTACATGTTAGGAAAAGTTAGTTTATCAATCTTGTTGATCATTACCTTATCTGGTTTTCTAGAACTAAAACAAACACTATGAATTAACACGAAGTTGATACATTTCTCTAATAATTCATTAATCTTATAGTCCCTCATTTCATTTGGAATGAATGAAAGCCCCTTGAATAATTTGACAATCCCCCAGTAACAAGTGTGCTTACCGTAACAGCTTTTATTCTTACAAAACTCATTTTCAGCTTCTACATATTCACCATCATCAAACCTTTGGTTTTTATAGAAAAAATCAATTGCTAGTTTACTTTTCTCGGACAATTCTCCATTGAAGTAGCAACCCAAATAGATCATATTACCATTGAGACAGGGGATAGGTAAGTGGTCATCTTGAAGGGAGTAGATATTATATCTTTCATCGAAGAACTGATTCTGTAAATCAAACAGTGGTTTTATTACTCTAGTATCATTCCTGTCTAATTCTAAATCAGCAAGAAGAATCAAAGTCCAAAGTGTACTTCTAAAAGTAGGGGTATAGTGATTATAAATCTTGAATCGTTTGTCTGATTCTGGAAGCGACTTCCAATGACCATCGCTTTCTTGTTGCTCAAATATACGGTCAATTATTTTTTGATAGTTATTCATAATATATCTAACTTTCAGTTCTTGACTTCTCTCTCGCATCTTTAATAATTTGGTTGATCTTGTAGACTTTTTCACCATGCTTATCACGATCAAAAATAACATCTTTACCAAAATAAATACTGTCATTATGAATATAAAATAAGGCCCATTCAAGTGAGCTGTCTATAATAATTAAGTCGTGAGCATGAAATATACTTTCACAATATTTAATTACCATCTTCCAAGTCAACATAGCTGAATTATCACCATATAAGAAAACATATTTTGAAAATGGGAAACCTCGTTCAAACAGCCACTTTTTTAAACTTTTAGCATCGACAGAAATAGAAAACTCTTCAAAGTTTTTGAAATATTCTCTATTAAATGGAACTTTAATTCCTTCAACATCTTTCCACCAGTCAAATAACATTCTTGAATATATTTTCATTCAGACTTATTTTTAATAATTCTAACTAAGGTATATAACACTAAATAATTGACAATGGCACTTAACCCTATTGTAATATAAGCTAAGCTAAAGCTAAATAATGCTATAACATTGAATATGGCTAAAGGTATTATAAAGAATACTGGTAATAACAAATTTTCAATTGGCTTATGCAAATATCCATACCAAAATACTGGAAGTAAATAATACAACAATGTAATTGAAAACATAGTGTATTTAAGAAAAAAATTAATGCCATTATTATCAGTTTTATTAATCCAACCTTCATCTTGTTTCGTATTCTTCATTTTCATCTTCAATCCTTCAAACCAATAGAATTCATTCTAGCTTGTATAGTACTCGCTCGTCTGTTTAGGTATGCAGTTGGCTTTGCAGGATTCCACCGTTTAGGGTTGGGAAGTATTGCTGCCAACAGTGCCGCTTGTCTTTTGGTTAATTTACTTGCACTTTTACCGAAGTACTTTTGCGAGGCAGCTTCTACACCGTACATACCTTCGCCCATTTCCACTACGTTCCCATATACTTCGAGTATTCGTTTTTTCCCCCAGAAAAACTCTATTAGGTAACTAAAATATGCTTCCAATCCCTTTCTGACATAGTTTCGCCCATGCCAAAGGAAAGTATTCTTGGCTGTTTGCATAGTGATAGTACTTGCACCACGGCGACGTTTTTTGGGGTACAGCTCATTGTGTCTTTGGGCATCTTTGACTGCTCGCCAATCAATTCCTGAATGAGAATAGAATCTAGCATCTTCTGCTGCAATCACAGCTCTGTAGAAATTAGGAGAAACCTCATCATAGCTAGCCCAACTTTTTGTCAATCCATCACCCGATATCGCATTCAATATTTGGTAGGGGGTAATAGGAATTGGGACAAATCTGAAGATTCCGACTACAATTACTGAAGAAAGTAAAAAAAGTAGTATTAGCTTACCTATGAATTTTAAAAGTTTTAGCATTTTCTTCATAAAAAAACTCAAAAATAATTTTGTATTTTAAAATTATACTTCCGATATTTGTAATCGTCATTCAATACCAACGGAGGATTCGCATAATTGGTATTGCAGCAGTCTTGAAAACTGCCGAGCGCAAGCTCATGGGGGTTCGAGTCCCTCATCCTCCGCTCTCAAAGCCCTTGATTAATTTCAAGGGCTTTTTTTTGTCTCTAACTTATTTTATCATATCGCTTATATATTCCGCTATTCTAAGCGCTTCCGTAGCTTCCTTACCTGTTACAGATACGTCTTTGTTGTTCTGTATAGCATCTACAAAAGAGCTATGTTCTTCTTTTATAGCATTTATCTCTGGGACAACTGGCTTTTTGAAGTAAATATTTCTGTTTTTAGTGCCTGCCTCTATACTACCTAGCATTGTCGCTGGTACTACATTGTCCGACTTAGGCATATCACCATCTACTATCTCGAATATCTCAACTTCTGGTTTACCAAAATCACATGAGATATAAGTATCCTGTTGGAAGAATCTCATCTTTCTCATAGGTCTAGCTGATATTCTAGAGGCTGTAAGGTTCGCCACCGCACCATTCTCGAATGTCAATCGAGCGTTGCAAATATCAGTTGTGTCAGTGATTACAGCTACACCATTAGCGTCAATACTCTTCACTTTCGATTTCACTAAGTGAAGAACTATGTCGATATCGTGAATCATCAAATCGTGGATGACAGAAACGTCAGTTGCTCTAGTTTTGAACTGAGCTAATCTATGCGCTTCTATGAACTTCGGGTTCAAGCTATAAGAGCTAAGTGCAGCCAGAGCTGGGTTGAATCTCTCTACGTGACCTACTTGCAATTTCAGATTATTTTTCTCAGCTTTATAGCAGAGGTCTATTCCTTGTTGATGTGTCTGAGCAATTGGTTTTTCGATGAATATATGCTTACCCGCATCTAAACATTTGTCAGCTATCTCGAAATGGTTTACAGTCGGAGCTGCAATTATTAATGCATCGCTGCTACTAATTACTTCATCCACCGTTGTAAAAGCGGTTACACCATGTTCGCTAGCTAGCTCATTAGCTCTTTCTGAGTTTGCGTCATATATGCCTACTACTTCTGTGTTTTCGTTTTGCTTTAATAATTTCAAATGAATAGAGCCAAGATGGCCTGTGCCTATTACGGATACTTTTAATTTGCTCATTGTTATTTTCTTTGTGATTTAGTAAAAAACTAAAATAAGAAAAATAATGGAGCTAAGCTTTTTGGTGTGGATTAATATACAATTTTCTAATTTACCAATACATTCTAAACTCACTAATATATTGGTTAAACGTTCGTCTGAGAGAGAATAGAATTTTATTGTTAATTTGTTATATTGCAATAATTCAAAAATATAAAATAAGGTGAAATTAATGGAAAAAATAGAAGTTCCAGAAATAGATTTTGGAAAATTAAAGGAAGTAACAAATGAATTTGCCAAGGAAATGTCAAACCTTGAAGACCCCAAACAAAGATCTGAGGAGATTAATTTTAATCAAGAAGAGCAAGTGTGGGAAGTAGTTGTCTCATATCTGATTAGAGAAGAACCGGGAGATAGTGTGTTGTCATTTCTAGCCTTTAGTTCCGGTGAGGAGAATAGTATAGTACGGAAATACAAAATGCTAACAATAAATCAAGATTGGAGACTTTTAGGATATAAAATTTATGATCGTAATTGATACGAATTCACTAATTGTCTTTATAATTGGAATAATTAATAATGCAAAGCATTTAAATCATCCGAGGACTTCAGATTTTGACATTGTGGATTTCAAGATGCTATTGAATAAAATTGGAAATCCAAAAAATTTAATTGTAATTTCAAATGTCTGGACTGAAGTAGATAATCTTTTAAATGAGTCTTTTCAAAAGAATGATTTAAGATATTATAAAACTTTGAAGTACTTGATAAATTTAAGTACGGAACCATATATTAAGATTGCAGATATTATTCAAGAGAGAACATTTGAAAAAATAGGTGTAACAGATTCATTATTGCTAAATGCAGCAATTAAGGCAAAAGTGTTAGTTACTTTTGATGATGATTTAGAAAGAATTGCAAATCACCTAGGTATAGAAGTTTATAATTTGAGAACTGAAAAGGTCAAGAATAAAGTTAAAAGTAAAAGACGATAAATCACCCCCCCCCCTCACGCCTTCGGGTGAGCATTCTTATAAGCGTTTTTCAATCTTTCTATAGATAAGTGAGTATAGACTTGAGTGGTGGATAGGGAACTATGACCCAGCATTTCACTTACCGAGCGAATATCTGCACCATTGTCAAGTAGATGAGTAGCAAAACTGTGACGCAATGTGTGGGGACTTTTTTGCTTTATGTCAGTAACCATTCCCATAGCATTGTTTATTTGTCTGTATGCTGTGAATCTATCAAGTTTAGTACCGTCTGGCTTTATGAATAGTGCTTTTTCTCTATTCGGTATATGCTCACGTACTTGTTCGTACATTCTCATTGTTTCTAAAGTCTTAGAGCCAATTGGTATGTACCTTTCCTTATTTCCTTTACCAATTACTTTCAACATTTTATTACTAAGATCTATCTGATTTATTTTGAGTTGTAATGCCTCACTTATCCTAAGTCCACAACAATATATCAAATCAACTAGTGCTCTATCTCTTATGCCTTCGAAAGTATTGCCGTCGAAATACTCAAGTAGCTTTTCAACTTCTTTTACTTGCATATAGTTCGGTAGCTTCTTTTCTTTCTTAGGTAATATTACACTACTAGCAGGGTTCGATTCAATTAATCCCTTTTTATAGAGGAACTTGAACATAGACTTAACAGCCGATATTTTCAATCGTAAAGATGTCTTTTTTAGACCTTTGTCGTGCATATATCCAAGATAGGGTGATATATCATCGCCATCGAGCATAGATACATCAATCTCTGTCCCAAACGCCTCTGTCAAAAACTCATCAAATTGCCTCAAAGCAGTTATATAAGTATCAATTGTATTATTCGAATACCCTTTCTCTACTTGGAGATAAGCTATAAATTTTTCTATGGAAGTGTTCAAATTCATACACACAGTAAAGCAAATTGTATGCCTAAAAAACTATTTTATTTATGAATACATTAATTTAATCTTTATTACTTCCTCATATTTGCCTATATTAGTGTGCATAATTAATAGTCATTAATTGATTTTATATAAGAATATGAAAAATATAATACTCGCATTAGTTTTTATACTACCATTTGTATCTTTTTCTCAAAGTCACTATATCATACCTGATATAGGTGCGCCAGATATGGCAGTCTATGTAGAGATGGTTGCCCCACATGACCAGAAAGGTTACTTCGGAGACGATGGTTTTTATCTACCTGGTGTAGATACCGAAGTACAGATAAATGCAGTTCAGAACTCGCAATATGTTACTTTCGGACCAATGGTGGTTTCGTGGGATGGTAGATTAATATCGACTCATATATTCATAGATAGGTCTGCAAATCCAACCCTGACTACTGCCGACCCATCTTACGAAGTTATAATTGAAATCACTGGCACAACTGTACCTGCAACACGTACATTCAACTACTTCATAGTAAAACCCCAATCTTTAGGAGTAAACGGCGATATATCAGGTGTAAATGAGACAGTTCTAGGGGATGGAAATTTAGGCTTTCGTTCTCCTAGAGGTGCTATGATATTAGATTCGTTAACTCTTAAGCCAGGAACTAATTATTCAGTATCTGTAAAAGATCCAGATGGCAATATAGCTAATGGGAATCAAGGATTTTTCCCGGCTATAATTTTAAGTAAAGGACCAATTAATGGTAATGGTTCTACGATATCTGTTTCAGCACAAAGTAAAATGGCTGGACCAGGTGGAGGCGGAGGTGGAGGTAGATTCGATGATTTCGGGTTGTTTGATAACTCAAGAGGGACTGATGGAGGCGCGGGTTATACTGGAGGTGGTAAAGGTGGTTATAATGCTTCGAGTGTACCAGGTCAAACTGACGAATACAGAGAAATAGGTACAGGAACAGGTGGTAGAGGAATTAGTTACAATGGAGTGGCTATAGATGATCCGACTGGTGGATACGAAGCTTCATACGGTGGGACTGGGCATCCATTTGGAACTGTGGGTAAACAAAGTACTAGTGGAAATGCCGCAGATTGGCAAGGTGGATATGGCGGTGGAACAGGTTATAGAAATTCAACTCAAGGTGGAGCTGGTGGGTTTGCTACAGTAGGTGGCGGTGCTAATGTCACTGGAGGAACTACTGGTGGAAAGATTCATGGGAATATAATGTCAATTCCTTTAGCCGGTGGCTCTGGTGGAGCAGGTGGAAATCCTCAAGGTCTGAGTGCAGAATCTGGTGAAGGTGGAGGCGGAGGTGGAGCTATCAAATTATTTGGTAGTGAAGTTCGAAATATTAAAATAGATGCGAATGGTCATAATGGGACAGATGGAGATGGATCTGCTGATGGTGGGCCAGGCTCTGCTGGTGCTATTTCATTAATGGGTAAAGTTGGAATTAGTGGTTTTGATCTAACAGCAAGTGGAGGCTCTAGAAGTGGTAGAACGGGAGGTTCTGGCCGTATTAGATTTGATGGTTTTAATGGAAACACTGATCCGTCTTTCACTCCTTCAGACGTTTCAAAGTACAGAGGGATAAGTACAGATACTTCGAATTATATAAAGCCCAGACATAGACTGTTTGGCACTCATAAACCAAACGGTCAAGTTAAACTATATCAAAAATCAAAAACTACAGACTGGACAATGATAGCAGATTTTCCTTCTCTATCTCCAGGATGGGTAAGTCCACTTAATTATGATGTCAATCACGAGGATGAATATTATATAGTAGCTGTTCAAGAAGAAACTCGAATTGTTGATGATTATACTTATCAACCGGGATTTGTATTGTCGCAAGCAGCAACTAACATACTTCGCTTCGGTGAACCTGAGATTTACTGCCCAAAAGATACTAGTTTTGATGTTATTAATTGTGCTAATGTTGTTTACGAAGATTCCATACAAATACAATCGATTGGTGGGGATTTTCAAAAAATCTTTGTTGATAATAAATGGTTTTTTAATGATAAAGGGTTCGAAATATTGAATGTTGGAGAGTATGATATTTTTCCTCATTCTCCTGACAGTTTATTCTATATAAAGTTTAGATACACAAAGATAGCCGGACAATCGGGTGTTATTACTGATACTTTATTATTATCTCATGTTACTTCAAATATAGACCAAGTAGTTGACACCTGCCGTATAGCTGTGAGTATTAACTTACAAGATGCAAAGATTACATTCCGTAATCAAGCGAATAATACTGAAATCGATACTCTTGATTTAGGTACAATATGTGTTGGCGACATTGCTACTGGTAAGTTTAATATAAGAAATGATTCTGATTTTGATTTGACAAACCTACGTTTAGTAAAAAGTGGAAATGGTCAAGAAATTGATTTTACATTAAGTCCTACAACTATTCCTGTTATTGGCATTAGTCTAAATAGTTTGATAGATGTCTCTTTCCAAGACTTAGGTAATAATGCTTTTGTTAATGGTGTGAGTATAGAAGTAGTTGTTTATTCTGATGAATGCCCAGACCCAATAGATTCTTTAGTGATTTTTATTAAAGTGGTAACTAGTGAATTGACTTTGAGTGAGGCAGATAGAAGCTTAGACTTTGGAAGTGTACCTGTAGGGCAGACTAAGGATATGACAGTAACCCTAACAAATACTGGTGATAAACCTGCTTTAATTACTAACCCATTACCTGTCAATAATCCATTTTCATTTGTTTCATCTTCGGAAGCTTTACCATTTACATTAAACCCAATTAAGTTAGATGCTACAGCCAAAATTGATTTTACCTATAGGTTAAGTCCCACGGCTTCAGGTGATTTTATTGATAGTACATTGTTCGAATCGCTCGAGGACATACCAACAGGTAGTTGTAACTATGATATAGAAATGTACTTGACAGGTACTTCTACAGTTGCTGAAATTAGTTTTAGTGATACTTTGGATTTTGGGCTAATGTACGAATGTCAAGATTCAACAGCCGATGCATTTATAAGGAATTTATCTTCATTTGTCGTTACTATAGACACTGCTAATGCAAAATTTGTTGGTGGAGATATTTCATTCTTCAATTTTATTGCAAAACCTAGAACAATTTCGAGTGGTGGTCAAAATCAGTTCCGAATAAAATATGAACCGCCTGTTAAACCCACTACAGCGGGTATTAAGCAATCTAAAATAGAATTCGAATTAGACCCAACTACTGGTGAGACATTTGAGATAGTTGTTAAAGCAGAAGTGGATACTTTCTTAGTTGACTATTTACCAGGTAAACCAATGGACTATGATTTAGGTGATATTCCTGTTGGTTTTGACGTAGCTCCTCAGAAGTTAAGAATAACAAATAATGGGAAACTACCTAGAACTGTTACGGGTGTAACTCTTCCTCCGAGTAGTAAACTTACTGTTAACCACACTCTTGGTTTACCTATTACAATTGCTCCTGGTGGATTCGAAGAGTTTGATGTAGATATCGATCTGATGGTCGGTGATGAAGGACCATTTAGAGAAGATATTATATTTAACTTTGTTCAATGTAACAATGAATTACCTGTTACTGTAATTGCCAATGGAGTTAAAGGCGAGTTGGAAATAGTAACAGATTTAAACCTTGGTGATTTACCTCCGTGTTTTGACTTATCAATTCCAGTGCTTTTCAGAAACAAAGGTGATGCCGATATTAGTTTGGATAGTGTAATTATTGAGGAAAATGGAGTTGAAATATATAGATTGCTTAATATGCCTCAGACACTCACTGTCCTTCCTGGTGCAAATGCTTACCAAGAAGATATTAAAATTAAGAAATCAGGATTAAAAGTTGGATCTGTTTATAATGCTACTTTAAAAGCATATACAACTGAAAATAAGCTATTCCAGGAATATCCTCCAAAAGCAATAACTGCAAACATAAAGTCTGGTTTGATTATAACTCCTCAACCAGTTGACTTTGGTGGTGTAGGTTCAGGACAATCGAAAACAATAAGCGTTACAATTGAAAAAGACCCAACAGTCCAATTTTCTGATACAGCTTCATTCAGAGCTGATATTATTCGCTCTAATATGAAAAAAGGGTTCAATGAATATCAATTCAATTCACCTGATTCGCTTTTCCTAATTGGAGGGGACAATCAACCAAAGAGTTTTGATATTGTATTTAACCCAACTATCAACCAAAACTATGATGATACTTTAGATGTAAAAGTATCTATAAATGGTTGTGAGTTTTTTATGCCTCTAGCAATCAAAGGTACAGCACTTGCTGGTGACACTTTACTTATATATACGAAAGATATGATAGGAGTAGAACCAGATATTGATAATTACAGAATTCCTATATATGGAAAACTAAAGTCAGCAGATATAGGTATAGATAAAACAGCAAGTATAGAAATTTCGAATTTAGATATTGACTTTAATAAGACTATTTTCTTCCCAATGACAATTACTAATGGTACATTTACTAAGAGAGAAACAGATGGTGCCTCTACTTTATTGAGTATAAGTATGGATAATCCTGTGACTGTTAACTCTACTGATGAGGTTATTTTGACCGAATTAGTTGGACCAACTATGCTTGGTAATGTGAAAGATAATCTATTCCATCTGAACGCAACACCATCTATAACTGATAGTACTGGTATATCTACTATAATAGCAACTAGTAGCTTCTTTAACTTAACTGTTTGCTCCGAAGGGGGAGACAGACTATTAGAATATACAGACGGTTTCAACTTTACATTGATAAAATCATTCGAATCATTTGTAATAGATGCTCATTTGGTAGAACCAGGGTTACATAGAGTTCGAATAATGAATATGACTGGAAAAACTGAATTAATAGAAGAGATTGTAAGATTGAATAGTGATAAGAATGATTATTCGATTGAATATGATACTTCTAATTTGAGCAGTGGTGTTTACTATGTCCTATTTGAAACACCAGCTCGTTATAAAACACATAAATTAATAATAATAAAGTAATATGAAGAAAATAATATTTTTAGTTTTAATAATAAGTACTTTGTTTGCATATAGCAAAGACGATGGCAGAAGAATTTATAATAGTTATGGTTTTTTTACTGGACTTAACTATAATATGTATAGTTCTGATTTTTCTACTTTGCCTGGAATACCTTGCTGTAGCCCGCAATTTGATAATGCTAATGGTGTTGGGTTAAGTATAGGAGTACTTGCTGACTTTCAAACTAATAATATTTTAGAGTATTCCGGATTTGATTTCCGCCTTTCTTTTGATATGCTAGATGCAGAATATAACATCAATGAAATTGCAGGAAATACTATCAAAGATGATCTAATTGACGTTAATAATCCCTCTCAAACTCCTGTTGATGATGTGAATATAAATCATAATCTCCTTATTGGTCTTAGTATTATATCACTTGAGCCAACATTTAGATATTCGCCTATTTATGATTTGAATCTCCATTTAGGATTTAAATTCGGAATTCCAGTGGCATCATCTTATAGTCAAAGCTCAACTATAGAATCACCGGATTATGTAAGATTTAAGGAAGGTGGATTCAAAAGAAATATTGCAAACGGTACAGAAATACCAGAGATTAATGGTTTTCAATCTTCACTAGTATTAGGAGCTGGCTATGAGTTCCCCCTTTCTAAGAAATTATATATAGTTCCAGAAATTAGATACTTTCTTGCATTGAATGATGTTAACATAGATACTTGGAAAGCTAACCACCTTAGAATGGGAGTTGCTTTCAAATATTATCCAATAGAAATAGCAGAAAAACCAATAATCAGGGATACTATATATACACGTGATACTACTGTTGTTTACGATGCCGAAATTGATGAGCCAATAACTAACTTAGTTGATATTGATATATCAGACACTAGAGATGAGACTGAAGACAGAGTATTCATCACTAAAAATATCATCGAGAAATATGAAACATTTTTACCAGAAAAAATAACAATTGCTGCTAATATCAAAGGTCAGATTGAGGAAGTAGAGCAGATAGTAATAGAAGAATTTGAAATGGAAGAAGGTTTTCCTTTATTACCCTATGTGTTTTTTGAAGAAGGTAAAGGACAGCTCAAAGATTCTAGACAACAATTACGTTCAGCAATGGAAACAGATGATAGAGTCTGGAATTATGACGATTTGATAAGAAATTTTAATGAAGATAGTTTGACTTGGAATACTTTAGGTATTCACAGTAATTTACTTAATGTAGTAGGAAGTAGAATGACAAAATATCCTAACACAGAAATAACTATAACTGGTACAAATAACAATAATGGGATAGAGAAGAATAATATCACTCTTTCAGAAGAAAGAGCTAACTCTGTCAAAGAATACTTAGTTAATCAATGGGGAATTGCTTCTTCTAGAATTAGTACTAAATCTAGGAACTTACCTTTAGTACCTGGTAACCCAGAAACGGTTGACGGTTCTCAAGAAAATCAAAGAGCAGAAATTACTTCCGATAGTTATGAGTTATTGAAACCGGTGTTTCTCAAAGATATTGTTAAAGTTTCTAATCCTCCTACTATTAATATAAGACCAGAAGTCAGTTCCTCTAATTCGAAAAGTGAGATTAATTATAACTTACAAATCAAGCAAGGAAATAATATACTAAGAACTGTTTCTAATACTCAAATAGGAAATAATGGTTATACTTGGAATATACTCGAAGAACCACAGCCACTATTTGAAGAACCAATTGAGATAACTTTGAATGCCAAAGATCAATATGGCAATAATGCTTCTGATACTAAAACTACTCAAGTTCAACAGTTGACTATTAAAAAGAAAAGATACGAGTTAAAAGATGATAATAGAATAGAAAAATTCGCGCTAATTGTATTTGATTTTGATAAAGCTACTCTATCTGATAGACACAAAAAAGTACTTGATGATATAAAATCAAGAATCGATGAGAACTCTCAGATAACTATTGAAGGTTATACAGATAGAATAGGTAGTGCCGACTATAATAAGCAATTGGCACGTAAGAGAGCCGAAGAAGTAAAAAAATATTTAAATGCTTCGGAAAGCAAGGTTACATTAAAAGCGATTGGTCAAGATGTATTACTTTATAATAACGATTTACCACAAGGAAGAAACTATTCTAGAACAGTTTTAGTAAAAATAATTACACCAATTAAATAAAAGTGTAACTATTTTGCTATTCAGATTGTCTATAATACAAGAAAGCAAAAGCAAGATAAAAATCTAATGTTTAATTCAAAAAAATATGACCCAGATATAGAGCTTGACGAAGCGGTAGAAAACCTGAGAAAAGGTAGTGCCGAGGCGTTTCAAATACTTTATCATAA
>JAUHXN010000027.1 GCA_030426865.1 bacterium
TCTACTAACAACTCTTCCATTAACAAGTTCGTATTCGTGTAATAGGATACCTATAGTATCTCCATTAGAATATCTAACTTCATGTTCTGTTCTTATGCTATTTCTATAAGAATATTCGGAAGTTGATTGGACTTTACCATTTTGATTGTATTCAATCTTAGATATAATATCACCATTAGAATTGAACGTTTTGTAAGATACCTTACTTATTTTGTTATCATTTACAGTTGAGACACGCCATTTCGTTTCTGATTTGATTGTCAGAGTTTCAGCATATTGCGGACCTAATGCGTTTTCACACCCGATAAATGGGAGTAAAGCAGCTAAAATCAATATATAATGAAGTTTTCTCAAAATAGTACTGTGATTAATGTTGCTTAAATTAATAAAAAAAATTGTAAAAAAAAAGCCCTATATTACTATAGAGCTTTAAAATTGATTTATATTTTATATTTATTTCATTTTATTGAGCTTAAACATATATCTATCACCATTTCCTTCTAATATCAGGTAATAGGTTCCACTAGTCAATTCAGCTAACCCTAACTGTTGGATAGAAGAATTAATGCTTATTGATTTTAACTCTTGACCTGTCTGACTAATAAGAGTTGCTTTTTCAATATTCTGTGTTAACTCTATTGGTATATTGATTGTTATTTCCTCACCAGCAGGATTCGGATATATTTTTATACCTGATTCAGTTGCCTGAAGAACTGAGTTTATAGGTTCTTTTTTCGTAGTAAATGACCATTCTTCAGACCAATCATTTCCAACTTCACCATCGAATGCCATAACTCTCCAATAATAAGTCTGATCATATTCTAGGTCATAAAGGTCTTTCGAACTAGTAGTGATATTAGAGTCATTATAGAAGAAATTTGTGAAGCTCTCATTTCTAGATACTTGTAGTTTATATGAATCAGCTCCAGGAGTTGGCTCCCATTTGAACAATACAGAGATAGTATCTATATCAATAGATTCATCAGCAGGAGCTAATAGAACAGTTCTAGCAAGTCCAGTAGAGAAGTTCCAAGGTTCTGTCCAAGGGCTAGTAGTATCGTTCAATACAGCTCTTACTCTCCAATAATAAGTTTTGTTAGTTTCAACTGTAGCAAGTTCGTGTCTGTGGTCATCAACAGAAGACAGCTCAACAACGAATGGTCCAGAGAATTCCGGTTTTAGTGAAACTTGTAAATCATACTTATACCCTTCTATTTCTGACCAATCCAGCAAAAGAGGTGCTTGATGTCCACCACTATTATTCGCAGGACTAATATGAACAGGTCGTTTCGGACCAGTTTTGAAAGACCATATTTCCGACCAAGGTCCTTTGACATTATTAGTATCTGTCGCTCTTACTCTCCAATAGTATGTAGCATTCGTTTCTAATTCAGAAATTGATTGTTGTAGTGCACCAAGGGTCTGATTATCTTGAGCAGGGATAGAAAAATCAGCTAAACGAGAAAGTTGGAATTGATAATCTACACCTTCAGTAACTGCTAACCATTTGAAAACAAGTTCATCTGGTTGATTAACAGCACTATTAACTGGTGATGTCAACACAGGAGCAGCTACTACAGTTCTGAATCTCCAAACCTCTGATAGTTGGCCTTGACTTCCGTCTGCACCTTCTACTACTGCAGCCCAATAATAGTGTGTGATTGCATTTAGTTTTTCGTCTGTTGTTAAAGTATATGTTGTATCTGTTAAACCAGTTTTTGTTAATACTATATTAGTCAGTTCTTCATCCGTAGCGATTATCAACTTATACTTCTCAGCATCTTCCACAGATGACCACAAGAAAGTAGGTGTATGTGAAACAGATATTGTATCTTTTACTGGCTCTATTAGTGTAGGAGGGCCAACTAATGTAGTAAAGTCATTTACAGTAGACCAATTACTGTAAACACCACCTGTTTTACCTCTTACTCTCCAATAATACTTTGTGTTTGGACTCAACTTGTAAAAAATATCGTAATAAGTATTGGCAGTTATTATATCTTCATAAGAGAATGTAAAGCTCTTATTGGCAGAAATTTGGAAATTGTATAAATCAGCTTTTCCAGAAGTACTCCAATCAAATGATAAATCCAATGGTTGGTTCAATGCACCATTATCAGGACTAGCCAACTGTGGAACTCCCATTCTATTATTATTCAGATATTTGTATAGTAAAGTACCAGAAAACATCAAATCTGAATCACTATTTACAGCCATACCATATATTCTACCAGTATGATAACCTGACTGTAATGAATCCCATTCTACTCCACCATTAGTTGTGTGGTAAACTCCCCAATGCTGGCTTAAACCGACATAGAGTTCGTTAGCTGATGCTGCAACGAATGAAGCAACAGATTGATTAGGTTGAGATTGTCCAAAATCTCTTGCAGCTATAGGAATATCTAATTTTGAGAAACTAGTTCCATTATTCTTAGAAATATATAATCCTTCATAAGTTGCTGCATAAAAATTCCCAAATGCAGATTTCATCTTACTTACGGTTTTATTTAAAGCATATCCGGTGTTACTAAAACTAGCCCCACCATCAGTAGATTTATAAATTCTATGATTTAATGTAGCATCTGGTCTGTAGAAATAAATGTTATTATTAGGGTCTGATTCTAACAAGCACCCACCAGCAGCGTCATCTGGATAATTTTGGATTCTAGTCCAATCGGCACCACCATTAGTTGATTTATGCAGTTCTTGTCTTGCCGTTGGCGGCATACCATCTGCGAAAAACAATATAACAGAATACATATCACCATTAGAGGCAACAATAAGATCCATCATAGAATCATCATTATCTCCAGGAGTAACGTTGTTCCAAGTAGATCCTTTATCAGTAGATATTATAGCATTATTATCATTAATACCTATAATATTACCATTCATATATTTTAAATTTTTAACCATACCACCAGGGTAGCTAGTTAACTCAGTCCAATCCATTCCTAAATTTGTGGACTTATACATTTTGTCATTGACATTAATTACGAACTCAGTTCCAGTATTAATAACAAAACTAGTAACACCAAATGGGTCGAGCGATACTTTGTCCCAATTCTTACCTTTATTAGTACTCTTCACTAACCCTCTATCAAAATCATAAGCAAGTAAAGTACCATTAGAAAGCTGAGTTATATCCACAACTCCATAGTTTCTTAGTACAGAAGGAAGCCATTCGGTAAATGGAAGTGGATTATAATACCAAATACCATTTTCTCTTGTTCCTACTACGGCACCTTCGCTTGTATATTCGAAACAAGTAATTGCATCATTTTTTAGAGAATCAGCTTCTGGTTGATATTTAGTCCATTGTAAGGCGTCATTATTAGATTCCATCAATCCTTTATCATTTGTTGCCATTAGGATTATATCCTTAGAGATAACAGAAATTTGATTGATAAACTTAGTATTATTAGTACCTGAGTTTGCTCTCCTCCAGTTATCACCCTTATCCATTGAGCGGTAAACACCATCTCCATAAGTTCCTACCAACAAAGTAGAGTCAAGAGTAAGAGCTATAGCAGTAATATGCATTGCTTCTAAAACTACGTTCTGTCCATTGTTATCTTTGGATCTATTTAATGATTCCCATTCAGTCCCACCATCAGTAGATACAAATAACCCTGAACCGTAAGTTCCAACATAAATAGTATTATCGTCGAATCGACTTACATAAACAGACGTTACATTCAAACTAGAATCAAATGGTAGTTTAGTCCATAAATTACCATCATTTTCTGATACATAGAGTCCATCACCTTGAGTACCAAGATAAACTTTACCTTGACTATCGAACTCAATATCATTTATAAATAGATTATTAAGTCCATTGTTCTTTGTTTGAAATGCTTGTCCCCCGTTGGACGATGTATAAACACCATCTCCCCAAGTACCTGCATATATAAGATCAGATTTATTCGCTTTTAAGACATTAACTCCATTATACCCAGGAGCTTTTACTTTTACTACAGTCTCATTAGAGTAAGTAGTGTATGTAAATAAGCAAACAATTATCAATAGTAATAGTTTTTTCATTTTTCGTTCCAGTTTTATTATAAATAATTTTCAATTTACTCAATTTTAAAGTTTTATTCTAATACATTTTTTTAAATTGCGCTAGTCACTAGTAGTTTAACAACTATGTCGCTAAATAGTTACATTGCGTATATTCAATTAAAAAAGTATTTAATCCCTTTATATATATTTAGTATTTAATTAACTTGGATTTCGTATTTGTTTAATCCTCGGATATTATACTTGTATAAAATTTTTCTAATATTATTTATACTATATTTCGTACCTCTCAATATGGTTAGCAGTGAGAAAGATAGTTTAATAAGTATTTATAATAGCGACGCACCCAATGAAGACAAAGTGTTGGCTCTGCTAAGGTTATCTACTATACAAAGGGAAACTGATGCTTATTCAAGTATTAAAAATGCTCATAATGCAGTAAAAATAGCAAATCAAATTCCTGATAAAACTTTTTTAATTCGTTCTTATGCAAAGTTAGGTATTACTTATAGAAATTTAGATAGTCTTGATAAGGCATTGGAAGCATTCCTAAAAGGTCTAGAAATAGCAAATGAAGCTCAAAACAAAGAGTGGCAAACGAATTTTCTAAATTATCTAGGGTCATCATATTTACATTACGGACAAAACAAAATAGCTCTCAAATACTTCAAAAAATCATATATAATAGCGTCAGATGAGAATGACTCTGTGGCTATATGCAATGTCCTAAACAATATAGGAATTGTCTTTTGGAGGGAGAATAATCTGGATAGTTCATTCTATTATATTCATGAATCAATGTTAATCAGTAGGAATTTGAATGATAGTCTTGGATTAGTAAGCTCATTTAACAATTTGGGAATGTTGCAAACTGAACTCGGAAATGAAAAAAGAGCACTCGGCTATTACAATCAAGCATTAATGCTAGCAAAAAAGCTAAATGATAAATGGGAAATAGCTAATATTCTTAATAATATGTGTAATCTTAATATGAGATTAGGGATGTTAGATGAAGTTGAAATGTATTTGAAAGAAGCAATAAAAATTTCAACTGAAATAAAAAGTTCACTTTTAGAATCTGATTCATATCTTAATCTATCTGAATATTATCAAATGACAAAAGATTATGAGAATTCATTAAAGGCATTCAAACAATATTCTAAAATTAAAATGAAGTTGATAAACGAAGAGACTTCAGAAAAGATTGCAAGTTTAGAAAAAGACTTCGAATTAAGAAGTAAGGATCGAAATTTAGAAAAATTGAGTGAAGCAAATAGTATTCAGTATTATCTTATATTACTATTAGCTTCATCATTAGTATTAGTAGGTATCCTAATATTTATTTACTTTAGAAAGTTCTCTGAAAACAAGTCACTCTCTATAGAACTAAGACAGAATAACAAAGATTTGGAAAGATTATCAGATGAGAGAAATAAATTTTTCACATTAATCTCACATGACCTAAAAGCGCCATTATACAACATAAGTAATCTAAGCAATCTGATGAAAATGTATGCAAACGATATGGATGAGGCCGAAAGAGATACTACTCTCGATCAATTGAATGTATCGTCAAAGCACCTATTGACATTAGTTGATAATATATTACTATGGTCTAGAACTCAAGTTGGGAATATGGAGAACAACCCTGAGCCATTACACTTAAACGGGGTAATAACGGAAAGTATAGACATTCTTAAACCTCTTGCCACCGAAAAAGAGATAGAGTTAGTAAAAAACACTGAAAAGACAAATAATATAGAGGTAAGAGCTGATTTTAATCTACTAAGCACTGCTATAAGAAACTTAATTTCAAATTCAATTAAATTTAGTCACAAAAATCACAAAGTAGAGATTAGAACTGACACTGTAAACGGTCACGTAAGAATAGATGTAATTGATACTGGGATTGGTATTTCAGAAGAATTACAAGAACAAATATTAAAAGGCAATGCAAGTACGACTCTTGGTACTAACAACGAAAAGGGCTCTGGTTTAGGTCTTAAGATAACCAAAGAGTTCATAGAAATGACCGGTGGTCAAGTCACATTAGAAAGCAAAATAGGCGAAGGTACAACTTTTTCTATCATACTTCCTAATGTGAAATAAACTATTAGATTTATTTCTTCTTCTTGTTTCTTCTTCTGTTTCTAAATTTTCTGGCTTGAGCCATTTCTTTTTTATGCTCTTTTTCTTGGGCGTCTTTTGCTTTCTTACCCAAATAAATTGCTGGTAAAACTAAAACTACTAATATTCCTAGTACTAATGCTGTAACATCTGTCATATTTACCTCTATTGTTTTTGTTAAAATGCAATTATTTTCTGAATTATGCAAATAAAAAAAGGCCGAGATAAAATCTCGACCTAATTAAAATATCTAGAGGATATGGTTAGTTCTTACATCCACCAATCAATACCAATAAATGAATCATTGATACCAAATCCAGCTCTACTATTATCGATATTGTAATTAATTATATTCACCCCACCTCTGATAGAAACAGAAGGGAACGGAAACCACATACCACCTAACTCTACATTTGCAGTACTAGTAGAAGGAGTAAAAAGTGTTTCTGTAAATGCAAAATTGAACTCCGCATAAGGGAATAAATTTCCTTGGTTTTCGAATAATAGTCTGAAGAATGGGTTTACTAATAGGATAGTACCACCATCATCACCAGGAGTATCTGTACCACTTTGGTAACCTATTGCTAATCCAGATCCGATATGGAAGTTGTCTTTTAAAGCATAGCCAAAGCTAACCCCCAAATTGACATTATTTACTTTAACACCTAATCCAACTTTTTCAGTAGGTAGTGGTGACTTCTTTTCATTCTGTGCATTAGCACCTACCGTTGCAACTAAGAAAACGGCAACAACAAAACTAATTATTACTTTTTTCATATTAAAACTCCTTAAAATGTTAAAAAACAATCTTATAAATATAGATGATTTGTTAGTATATTTAAAATAAAATTATTCCACAATAGAATAATTAGAACAAAATAAATGTTCGTCACGTAAAGCCAATTTAAAAAGTTGCTTTATTTAAACATTGGGTTTTGTTAAATTTGAAGTTTTATTTCACCGATGAATATAATATTAATTAAGGTTTAGAGTATGGATAATAAAAATTTACACCGTTTATTTGCATTATTATCATTTGCCACGGCAATGATAGTATTCGGGTTAACAGTCCAAGACAGCGTCCCATTCTGGGATTGTGGTGAGTTCTCAGCTGCTGCAATTTGGCAGCAAGTCCCTCACCCTCCAGGAGCACCACTTTTCCTAATGATAGGAAAGATATTCGATATACTTATCCCTTTTGGCGATCCGGGATGGAAAATCAATATGGCTTCAGCTACAAGTAGTGCATTCGCAGTTTTATTTTTGTATCTAATTACTGTAATGGCTATTAAGAACTTCAGAAAAGAAGCTATAACAACAATGGGTGATGCTTTAGCTGTATATGGCTCTGCTTTCGTTGGCGCTGCAGCTTTCACTTTTAGTGATACTTTTTGGTTCAACGCAGTAGAATCAGAGGTTTACGCTATGTCAACTCTTTTCGTATCAATTATCATATATTTGATGATGAGATGGAATGAAGAGGCAGACAATCCTGGGCATGAACGATTTTTATTATTAATAGCATATCTAATAGGACTATCTACTGGTGTGCATTTATTACCAATATTAGCTATATTCTCAATAGTATTCTTAGTTTACTTAAGAAAATACAAGACAACATTTGGTGGTCTGATGATTACTGGTATATTATCGTTAGTGATATTCTTTATTATATATCCTTTCATAGTAAAGTGGATTCCTGCATTATTAGCGGGTCACTCACCTGGAAGAAATGAAGTTCACCAGTACAATATAAATGATAGTACATTCCTAATTATAATAGCTTTACTTTTCGTTTTTGGAACAATAGGACTATTCATTTGGTCTATGAAAAACAAAAAACAAATGGTTATGTTAGCTTCAGGTGCAGTTGTATTAGTACTAATGGGCTACACAACATATACTCAGATTCTATTAAGATCTAATGCTAACCCTCCTATGAATGAGAACTCACCGAAAGACTTTGGTGATTTGGCCTCGTATTTAGGTCGTGAGCAATATGGTAACGATGCTAGTTGGCCTCGTAGGATTAAGACAGAAGATAGATTCGTAAGAAATTATTTATCTAAGGACGCTAACGGTGAGTACATATACGGAGAATGGAACCCACCTTCAAGAGAAAGAGTAGAAACTAGTGACGGACAAGCTGTTACTAAAGCAGTATGGAACAATGTCAACTTTGGTGGAGAGATGGCCTACCTATGGAAATATCAGATGAGCCACATGTATTGGCGATATTTTGGTTGGAATTTTGTTGGTAAGACTTCAGACGAACAAGATGCTGGAGTTGCTTGGTTTAATAGTTCAACACCAGAAATTGAAGTTTTAAATGATCTAAATGGATATGCGAAAGAATTCCCTATCAGATTTTTCGCACTACCACTAATTTTTGGTTTAATCGGATTCTTCTTCCACTTTAAAGAAGATAGAAAGATGGCAGTTTTGCATTTAGTTATATTCCTAATGATGGGAGTATTAGCTGCAGTTGCCCAACAACAACAGGACCCACAACCTAGAGAGAGAGATTATTTCTACACTGGCTCATTTATGATGTGGTGTATGTGGATTGGTTTAGGTGTTTATTCACTAATTGTGAATATTAGTAAAAAGAAAGTACAAGCTGGAATAGCTGGGGCTATCGTTGGTGTTTCTACTATACTAGTGCCTGTTAATATGGCCATAGGTGGTTGGAATAGTCACGATAGAACTGGAAACGTATTACCATTTGACTATTCTTATAACCTGTTACAATCGGCTGATGAAGGGGCTATAATATTTACCAATGGTGATAATGATACTTTCCCAGTTTGGTATATACAAGACGTGATGGGAGTAAGAAGAGATGTAAGAATAGTAAACTTATCGCTTGGAAATACTCTTTGGTACGTATATCAATTGAAAAACACTATGCCGTGGGGAGCTGACAAGATTCCTCTGACTTTCTCTGACGAAAGTCTATTGGTTGATGAGGTTGACCCAAGTGCTTTGAGCTATGATTTTGGCGAAGCATTCAATCTGGAAATCCCAGTTAAACGTGAAATACTTGCTAAATACACAGATGATGAAAACATCCTTAGTCGAGGAACTTTCAAGGCACTATTCAAAGGACAAGACTATGGAGAGCAAGGTGGTAAACAAATGTACTTATTCAGAGTACAGGACAAACTAATAAGAGACATACTAGAGCAATTGAAGTTCGAAAAACCAATCTACTTCTCTACTACTGTAGGGCCTGATGCTTATGCAGGATTGGAAGAATTCTTCCGTTACGAAGGTATGCTAATGAGAATTTGTCCAGTACCACAGAAAACTGCTGTTGGAGATAAGATTGACATTGATGTTATGTCTGAGATTTTACTGAATGTAAATAATACAGACGAGTATAGTAAAACACCTAAAAGAGAATTCAAGATGAGAAATCTGAATGATCCAGGAGTTTACTATGATCCTGTACATAGACGTTTAATGAATAGTTACAGACAGTTATACACTATGTTAGCTACTTCGTTTATTTCTATGAGAAATGATAATGAGAAAGCTACACATACCCTTGATTTAATGAATAAGAATATCTCACCAACAATATTCCCAATGGAATATGATCTATTGTATAGAATATCACAATTATACAAAGATGCTGGAGCAGATGAGCAAGCGAAGGTTTATGCTAAGCTTGGTATTGAAAGAGCAAATAAAATAATAACTAATGAGAATCTGAGACCAGATATAGTCCAATATGAAGTTGGTAACCGTTATTTAGGTCCACACAGATATTCAGCTGAGTTATACAAAGTTATGGGCGACTACCAAGGTGCAATAGACGTAACTAACAAACTTAAAGACAAAGTAGAAGAATTAGAACAACAACTGAGAGGCAGACAAGGATATGAATCTCAATACGAAAGAGTACGTTCTAATCTGATTGACGCTTTAGTTAGTATAGATGAACTAGAAATAGGAAAACTAGAGCACGAAGGTAAAGATGCTGAAGCAATGAAGTTACTACAAGAAAAAATGGCTAAATATAGTGCAGATAATACACAAGTAAGTAATACTTTGAATGCACTATTGAATAGACGATTAATGGAAATGCGTCAGAAGCAGATAGGTGATAGTGTGGTATCACAAAACACTACTTCAGCCAATTAATGTAGCTAATCAAACTTACTAATTACAAGGCGTTTACTTCGGTAAACGCCTTTTTTTATTTTTTGGCACTAATAATGTAATATTTTTCTTGTTATTAAGTCAATTTTTAAGATATTGCGAAAAATTGGATTACACTTAACGTAATAGTATTAAATTAATTAAAACTAAATTTAGGAGTGTCAAGTTATGTTTTGGACACCAGAACTAGCAAAAACATTAGAAGATGCACCGTTTCCAGCCACTAAAGATGAACTTTGGGATTACGCTAATAGATCGGGGTGCCCTCAGCAAGTATTGGATAATATAGTCGAATTAGACGATACGGACGAATTAATCGAAGGTATGGAAGATTTATGGTCTGAGTATGAGGATATGATCGAAGAAGATTATTTCTATGACGACGATGAAGAAGAACAGTACAAGTAGATAAATTAGAAAAAGAAAGGAACATCATATTCAAAAAAAGATGTCAAATTATAATGCACTTTATTCCCAATAGACTAATATTATTAGTTATAGTAATAGTAAGCTCATTGACTAATATACAAGCAAACGAACTAGAGAATAAAGGACTTTATACTAGTAAGTTTGTTCCTTATGGTTATGAGATCAATAGATTAGAGTTTATTGGGAATAAAGACTTTAATGATGCTGAACTTTCTACCAAAGTAAAAAGCCGCCCCACAAACATCGGGTTACTCCATTCACTTATGCTTATGTATTACGAAGAAGGTGAAAAGAACCGTCATACTCCTAAGTTAGCAATGGAGACAATAGAAAAGAATATACAATGGTTTGAGAATGAGAGGCGTGTATTTGATGAGAAAGTAGTATTAGAAGACCTAAAATCACTCGAATCTCACTATAAGAATAACGGATATCACCAATCTGAAGTTAACTACGAAATATTTCCTGATAGTACCACCCAAGAAAATGTATTAGCTTTCTATATAAAAGAAGGAGAACGATACACTATATCGACAGTAACTTACCTTGGGCTAGATAGTATAGACCAAGAAGTTAAAAACAAAATTAATAATGTTATTACAGACCATAATGGTGATTATTATTCGGAACAGACTATAGAGTCAGAATACAACCAAGTAACATCTACATTAGAGAACAATGGTTTTTTATATATAAAAAGCAGTAAACCTATTATATATATTGATGATGAAGCTAAAACTGATAGCATTGTAATAGAATACAATCTAGGGAAAAGGAAAAAAATAGGTGAAATCGAAATAGTAGATGTTCGTAATGACCAACCAGCCGTATCGTATAATATGCGTAAGATGCAACTAACATTTGAAACCGGCGATTACTATAGTAAGATTGATGAGCTTCAATCACGTATCAATTTCCTATCCCTTGGAGTATTCGAAAATGCATCAATTAGCTATTTCTCTGATTCTACTACTAGTGATTCTATAGTAAACGTAAAAGTCAGTTTAGTATATAATAACCAGCAAGATTGGGAGGTAAGTCCATTTGTAAACAGAACTGTTTTCAATGAGACTACTAATGCTGGTATAGAAGCAGGATATGGTCACAAAAATGTATTTGGTGCTGCACAGAAATTTCGACTCTATGGTAAAATATTCGCACGTGATATAAGCAGGTTCATTGGGTCTGGCAACAGTACTAATGAGTACCAAAACCTATTGGAATACGAATATCAAGCTGGTATAAAGTTCGACCAACCTTATGTTTTTTCCCTTTGGAATTGGAACGTCGGGGCTGGAACTAATCCCCAATACTCAGTACGTAATATTTTGAATAATTTTACATTGAATACTTTTTCTTGGCCATTTACTTTTCAACTCAGATTACCTTATTATACTATAATCAATAGTATATATGTAGATCTTAATTTTGAAAGTGAAAAACCATCTGGTCTGGATAATATATTTAATAATGATACTACTTTGACTAGTGATATTGCTCAAGCATTGATTATATACTCTAGTCTTCAAGACTATGATAAATTCATCACTTTAGCGACTATGAGTTTCAGAGCGGTAGGAGATAAGAGAGACAATCCTATTAACCCTACAAAGGGTTATTACCTGAACACCTCTGTAGAGTTTCCCATTGCAGATGTACTATCGAATTATGTTAGAACTCAAATCAAGATTTACAATTACTTCAGTTTATCAAGTCAATTAACAACTGCATTTAAGATTACTGCTGGACATATTTTCTTGAATTTCAATAGTGAATATTATGTCCCGTTTGATAGACAATTCTTCGCCGGTGGTGCTAACTCAGTGCGTGGGTGGATTTCTAGAAATTTACGATATCAACCTAAAGAAGATTCTGTATTTAAAGCAAATAATTTGTACGAATTTTTAGAAAACTTTGTCGGCTCTACTAGTTTAATAGAATCTTCTCTCGAATTCAGATACAAATTCAAAAGACCAGAGTATTTTAGTGAATTTTTAGCAGATCAAATAGAGAGCCTTGGTCTAGTAGCATTTGCTGATATTGGAAATTCTTATGATTGGTTAGTTAATGATAATAGGTCTGACACAAAATCAAGTAACTTTTTTAGTACTTTGGCCGTTTCTATAGGTGCAGGTATTAGATATTTTACTCCTGTTGGGCCATTAAGATTGGATTTTGCAACACCTATATATGACCCGAACGGGAACGAAACACCCTTTCGTAATGTACGAATTCACGTAGGTTTGGGACACACTTTTTAAAATTTCATGGAGTTTATATGTATAAGTATTTACTATTATTTTTGATATCAACAGTAGCTATCAATGCCCAAGACTCGACTGTAACTAAAGAGTATAATGTCAAAGTCACGACAACTTATTCTGAGAACGGTGTACCCATTGATTCATCCAAATATGATGAGTGGGATTTCGAATTTTGGAGTATGGATTCTTACAGCGATTTAGAAAGACCCACAATAGAGTTAGAATACGGTATGAATGAAGCATTCTATAATAAAGATGCTTTTAGTACAGAATTCAACCCTAACACTAGAATTAATGGTAAAATTGGGTTCGCTGACTACGGAGAAACAGTTGCTGGTACTGGTCTTCTAAAATACTCATTCAATTCACTTTTCGCAGCGCAATCTTTAGGTGATATCGAATCTGTCGGTGATGACTTTAGTTTGAATAGCAAGGTTCTTTCATTTGGTACACACACTAGCAACGGATATGGTTATCAAGTAAGTAACAATTTCCAAATAATTCTTACTCATGGCACAGGGCTTTCTTGGAATTCACTTGATTTTACTAATACCAACGGATTAGTAGATAGTTCCCAAATTAATAGAATAAATGTAATGGATGATGGTATAAGATTTGGTGAAACTTTTGAAGCAGCTATCAAAATAAGATTAGTAGAAAACATAGGTATAACTGCGTCTTATGGAGAAAACTTAATTATGCCACGGTTCTTAATTTGGCACTGGACATTAGGAAAACTTATAGAAGGAACAACTCAGGGAATAGCTAGCTATTTCGTAGATAGAGTAAAAACAACATCCCCGACTTTAGTACCAATTCTTTATTTTGTTGTTAAAAACGGTATTTCTTATGGTTTTCATAGATTACGTGAGAACAATATGAATTGGCCTTCGAATACTGCACCTCCCCTATTTCAGAGAAATTTCAATATAGGTGTTAGCTTTATATTCTAATGAATATTAGATTTGTCAAATCACTTTTTATTCTGACTTTCTTTTTATTTATAACGGCCAATAGCTGGTCTCAGGAAGAAGAAAGTATAGGAGATATAATCTCGCGATATTTCAATACTGAAGAGAACGTGAATATTCCTCTTTTAGAGTTGAGCTATGGTCCAGAGTGGATGACGTTCTATTCTGATTTTAACAACTCATTCGAGGGTAACTACGCTACAGAAATACAATACGGTTTTTTTCGATATGATAAGAAATTATCAAGAAATGGACTGCTTTATTTCAGTTCCGAACGTGCGTTCTTTGGTAATTCGTCATCACGATTCAAACCTGCTGGAGTAAGTGATTTCACTATTAAAACAGAGATGTACCGCTATGGAGGAACATATTATAGTGGATTTGGTATAGGCGAAGAGAAAGGGAACAAGTTTCTTTTTTCTCATAGTAGTTCGATTATGCAGGTAAACTCTGACATAGAGAACTTCACTTTAAACGATAATGATAATCGTTTGCTGAGTGAATTCGAGACTGAAACAAACTTTGGGATGGGTTATACTTCTGGTATAATATATGTATTTGGAGAAGGGGTAACTAGCTTAGAGTTAAAATATCAACATAATGTGATATGGTCTAATTTCCAGTTCGTCGAATGGAGTGGGTCTTGGGTAATAGAGAACTTATTGCAACGTACCCCTGACTTATTCCATGACTATTTTATCTCACAATTCGGTGCTTATTACCCAATTGTATATCATATATATAAGACTGGAATATCATACCTCATATATGAGGGACGGAGCAGAAACAGCTTTTGGCCCTTCAAAGGAAGCGAAGCGCTAACACAAAGAGGAATAAGATTAGGAGTCAAATTCGCCCTCTAATCTGAATCTATCTATGAATTCGCTAACCACTTCATCTTTTGAATCTTTTAGCTGTTGAACATTTCCTTCGAATCTAACTAATCCATCGTGAAGCATAGACACTTGGTCTGCAACTCTGAACACTGAGAACATATCGTGCGTAATAACAATAGAAGTAACGTTCAACGATTTACCGATTTCCTTAACCAAATCGTCTATTTGCTCAGAAGTAACTGGGTCAAGCCCTGTTGTTGGCTCATCATAGAAAATATACTTTGGGTCACCTACTAATGCTCGAGCAACACCTACTCTCTTTCGCATACCACCCGAAAGGTCCGATGGTTTCTTAGTTTTTAGTATATCCCATTCTTTTTGGAAATTGGCTGTATCGCGTTCGCTGATGTGAGGCAACAATCCAACTGACGAAAGCACCTTAATAGCAGTATCATCTAGTACTTTATTATCTCTTTCACCGTGTTCGTAAAGACCTATGATGATATTCTCATATACATTATATGAATCGAAAAGGGCTGCCCCTTGGAAAACGAATCCCATGCTTTTACGAATCTCGAATAATTCTTTGTAGCTCAAAGTTTCTATTTCTTTATCATCTACATATATTTCTCCTTTATCTGGCTTCAGCAAACCGACAATATGTTTAAGGAGAACACTTTTCCCAGAGCCAGATTTTCCTATAATACAATGGGTTGAGCCATTTTTAACATCTATATTCACGCCGTTTAGTACGTGCTTATTTCCAAAGCTTTTGTGCAGATTTTTAATCGAAATCATGAAGTCATATTATTTTTGTTTTTTAAAATTAACAATAGTTTGCCTTTTATTTACAATAATTTGTATTTATTTTCTATTTTAGTATCAGTATATAATACGACTTTCAATTAAAATAAGATAAGGTATGAGCTTCAATTTTACAAATGAAGACGTTGATAGAATCTCCGAAACTTTGGGAGTTAATCACAAAGGTACTTCAGAAACATGGACTTGGACGCTGAAAAACAGCGATACAAACCAATCAGTAGTGTTTACAATATATAATAAGACACAGATTTCACCTCAAAAAGATGAGACTGGTGTACTTGTTTCTGTGCAAACTAAGCATGGGTACTTCGAGCTACATGGACTAACTGGTTTTCTACTTTTCGAGCCAGACGAAGTTATTTTCGTGCGAGCTGAAGATGAGAAAGTTTCTTGCCTTGTGATTGGTAGTAATAGTAGTTGTTCGCTATTCTCAAATATTGATAAAGCAATATTGAAATCGAACATAACAGAACTAGATCCTGCTATATTGTTAGCAGCTATGCAACTATCCCTAGCAGAATCGATCCTATAAGCTAATGGCAATAGAGATAAATATTCTAGATGAAGGGGAGTTCGGAATTATACCCGAATCCAAAACTACTCAGATTGTAAAAAATATACTTTCTGATTATAAAGTAGATACTGCACTTATTAATCTTATATACGTCAATGATAAAGATATACACGAGATAAATAAAGAATTTCTTGATCACGATTATCCAACTGATGTTATAACATTCGTTTTGGACGAAGATGAGAAAGAAGCAGAAATAATAATTGGTGTAGAAACAGCATTAGAAAACTCGAAAGAATACAATGCAACTCACGAATCTGAACTACTAAGGTTGGCTGCTCACGGTGTATTACACCTACTAGGGCATGACGATCATTCGGACGAAGACAGGGCGGCAATGCACGAACTCGAGAACAAATACTTAGGAACTGTAAATGAACAATAACATAGTTGATATTTTAGAATTTGTTCTAAATAGCGTAAAAGAAGATGGCGAATTAAACACCGCAGAACTAGCGCGTATATTAAAAAAGAACAAAAGTGATAACTTCTTAGATACTTTGGAAGACAATGCAGACGATCTAGAAAGAGTAAGACCTGAGAGCAAAAATTCATTCAGGTTCTTGTTGGAATCGGAGCAAATGTTCTTCACTAAAGAAGTACAAGGTGAGCTAATACAGCTACAGTCAATAGGACTAATAACTGGAAAGGAAATAGAGCAGTTAATAGAGACTGCTATATTTCGTGAATTCAGATTAATAGATAAAGAGGCACTTCGCCATCTATTACCCGGTATAATTATCCAGAATAATGTCAGTTCTAATAATCTGATACTCGGAAATAACTCTATTAATTAGTATAAAAATAAAAATGATAGATGATGAGACTGTTTTTGAAAAAGGACAGTCTTTTTTTTGTGTTGTTTTTTAAAAAATTTTCATATTCAATCATTAAGCTTTCTGCTAATTGACTTTAGGGTTTCACTTAAAGTCTTATCTTTTTTATTTTCTAATATTGTTTCTAATAAATCTCTAATACTTTTTATTTGATATTTAAAATTATCAAATACATGCTCTTCTTTCAAAAATTCATTTAAATTAACTTTATCTTCTGTAGTCAAATCCTTTATATTATTTACAGCTAAATGTAAACTAAATGTTATTTTAGATAATGGGCTCTTAACTTCAGAAGTATTAATTTCTAACAAAAATGAAGACACTTCTGTTTTGATTTTTTTATTAGAAATACTATAAATCTGGAGAATGAAATATTTAGATATAGTTAATAATTGTTCTTTTGTAAATTCTCTATTAACTTCT
>JAUHXN010000315.1 GCA_030426865.1 bacterium
CATTGAAATTGAAGTCAACTACTGATGATTCGATTCTTTGTGATTCGTTCTCATCATTTGCTGAGTTTAATTCATCATCATTAGCTGTATCGTTTATGATATCATTTAAGTCACCTACTGTGATTGTATCTTGGATACCTAACTCTACTTGGAAGTCAATACAAGTTGTATCATCATCACGTACAAGATCGTATGGATAATCTACCCATGCACAAGCTTTATAGCTACCTGGCTCAGTTATAACCATATTAGGGAACTGAACTAGTTTCTCGTTGTATCTACCTTGAGGCAAATCTTCTAAGAAAGCAACTTCGTTGTAAACTTCTACTCCTGATTGATCTTTAACAATCATGTGGAAGTTAATGTTCGATGCATCAGAAATACCATTATTCAAGAATAGAATTTTTGGTGCTGTAGGTTTATTAACTTTTAGTACTTCACCTCCAACTGGATCTAGGAACTCTCCTGCTGATAGCTGATCATTATATTGAACTTCGAAATAATGTCTTTCTGTACCAGGTCTAGGTAAAGTATTATTATATTCTTCTTGATCGTAAGTATAAGATACTTCAAACTCTACATAATACTCACCAGTAAAAGCTGATTGGAATGCTGCAAAAGAAACTTGTGTTTTTTGTCCAGATAGTAAAGGAAGTAAGTTCGGATCATTTTCAGTATCAAATACTACTTTTGGCTGATTTCCTACTAACTGGTGTGTGTTCGCATTATATATTTTTGCAGTTGCTTCAAATCTATTAATCGTATGAAGGCCAGTATTTTGAACTTGGCAAGATATTGCAATATTAGTATTAACAAGATATTTGAAGAACCTTGGATATCTATTTGTTCTAGGTGATTCAATATTTGAAATAGATAAATCGAAGTCATTAGCCACAGTAAATACTTTAGCTCCTTGTGCTGATTTACCATTTGGTTTTGTAAGAATAACATTCACTCTGTACTCACCACCTTTAGTAGGTAAAAATGTACCTTCATTAGTACTTACTGATGCAGAGCCAGTAGCTGATTGCATAGTATAAGTTTGAGTCGGAGAAGTATAACGTATAGATTGTGATCCAGTATTAGGATCTAATGCTCTATAGACTACATCATTTGAAGGTAATGGTCCAGTAATCCAATATTGTATTTGGGTACCAGTAGCTTGAGGCCCTTTTGACTCTACTGCTGGTAATCTAAAATCTGTTGATACGCCTTTGAAATTTCTAGTAGTACCATCATATCTTTCTTTATTAAATAAGATATTCCCAGCTGTAGGATATGTTTCAGGAAGTGGAGCAACGAAATTAATTAAATAATCTTCAACTTCACCATAACCATAAGGATAACCTGGTTGGTAATAAACTTGACAAGCATTATCAGACCAGTAATAGTAGTTAGCTATAATTCTTAATACACCAGGACCTTCTTGTACATCATCACCTATATTAAATGGAATAATAGAGTTAATATATGGTGTAGCAGGATAATTATAAGTACCCGGTAAATTGTAGATAGCTGCTAAAAACTCACCATCTGGACCCATTGGTGCAGTTTCCCATCTCTGGTCATCATTTTTATCAATCCATGCACGTAAGTAACCTTGGTAATAAATACCCCAATGTACATTAATCTCGAAACTATTACCTATGTTAAATTCAAATGGACCTTCTGTATCGTCAATTGTTGACCATCCCTCCCATCCTGAATTTAATCTTTCAATTATTGTTTCTCCTTCAGAAATATCAGTTACTGTTACACTATTGATCATACCATATTGGTACCAATATAAAACATTGTCAAATCCACAGTATTGAGCTTCAGCTGTACCACTCGGTAGAGCAATCAATGCAATCACAATTGCAAAGATACTCGTTGTTAGTTTTTGTAGTATATTTTTCATCTTACTACCACTCCTATAATTATTAATAAATGTATATAATTTTTGTTCTCTCACTCTCAATAACAACGAAAGAAAGATTATGTTACAGCTACAACCCGCATTTATCAATACATTCAAGCCATTAGATATTACTTATACTTTATTATTTAACTTACCTAGTAACATTCTTAAACACATCTGTTACATTTGAACTAGTTTTTAAATACTATTTGTTTGGAGCTTACAAATAATTTTAAATTAATTTATCTATTTATCCAGCTATGTTATTAAACTTATAGCAACAGATAAAATATGATTTATCACATGTTTGCTATATTTTGTTTGAAAATGGATATTATGTTATATTTTCACTTAGTTTATAACTATTATGTAACTATATATTTAAAGAATAATAGGAATTTAATTTCAACTTTTTTGATTCACACACAATAATCTAATTCATATTATAATATTATGAATATACCATTTCCAATATACTCGTTAATCTAATAATCAATATTATTAACTTAACGATATTCTATATTCAATTTAGCTGCTGTTTTATGTATACTTATCTATTCTAGGATTGGTAATCCTATTTTGCGTGTGATACTTACTTAGTTCAAACGGAGCTATTAGTTACAAGCCGTACGGAAATGGAAAGTTATATCTATTTACTAAGCAATAATAAAATTCTAATCTATCCTAATATCTTTCAAGAATACCAAAATAGAAGATTTTGTTTATCTCTTTTATTAATTCACTTGTATCAGGAAATAAACTAATTAAATTAGGATCCAACATAAATTCGGAAAGTTTATTTATATAATATTTCAAAAATTCCAAATTTATATCTTTTCTAAAATGCCCTTTTTTTTGTTCAGTAATGATTTGTTGGAATAGTATTTCAAACGATTCTTGTCTTTGTTCTTCTAATAATAATTTTAATTCTGGGTTTTTTTGATGTAGTAAATCATTAATTAAATTGCGACTCATATTATTAATAAAATCCAACTTAATATATATTAATTCATTTAACCTTTCAATAAATGGAATAGGTTTATTTAAAATTATAAGATGTTTGTTTGTTAATTCTTGATAATGTTCTGAGAATATCTCAATTACAATCTCATTTTTATTATTATATTCTCGATAAAATGTCATTCTACTTATATCTGCATTTTTACAAATATCTACAATACTCGTATCTTTTATTCCTTTTTCCCATATTAAATTCTTTGTAGATTCTTTTATACTTTCTCTAGTATGAATTTTTTTCATTTATAATATATGGTTTATTCTTATTATTTCTAACGCTTTGCAGGTTATAATGAAATAAATTTAATAAAATTCAACCGTCAAACCAAACTTTCAACTGTTACATTTTGAA
>JAUHXN010000316.1 GCA_030426865.1 bacterium
ATAACTAGGGTTAAGGTATACGAATGCCTGTTCTTGCTGCGATTGGAAAACTGGTTGCATACCTGGTATCTGCCTACGATCTATTATATACTTCACATTCATTAGTGTCCAAACAAACGGGTTACTAACACTAGAAGTACTACCACCAGACGTTACATCAAGCATATCTTGATAAACTCGAAGCTTAGCTGAGTGGTAACCTCCTACATTCTCTAGTAACCAATAAGCACTTGCATTAGGAGTAGGGGAAACAAAATCAGCTATTCTGAATTTCTCTTGTTTGTCTTGTTTTATAAACTCTACCCAATCTTTTCGATTGAACACTTTATCTTTTAGCGAAGTTTCTACTATGTCCATCGGTCTAGCATCCACTCTCCATAAGTCAATCACTAAAATTAAGATTAATCCTGATAAAAGGATTGGTTGCTTAATCTTACGAATAGCGAATAGATAAATTAGCCCTGCTGCTATTAGCATAAGAACACCATTTACCATCCAATCGCTAATCATCTCGGACCAAACGAAGTCAGAATACTCACTCTTGAATTGAGTGTGATATTGCTCAGGTAATTGCGGAATCATTCGCTGTTTAACAAAATCAGAGTTCAAAACGGATGATTTGTAATTGTCTTCGAATCCCAAATTATAAAGAACACCGATAGCGAAAAATGCTGCCGCTGCTATAGCGAAGTAAGTTATTCTTTTCTTATTCTCTTTGCTTATTCCTTCTTTTGACCACTCTATAATCGATGATAGACCATAACCTGCTAATATAGGGAATGCGAAATGTACTAGAGCTAAGATCATAGAAGGGGCTCTGAATTTATTGAACATCGGCACATTATAAAAGAAGAAATCATATAATATTGGCAATGTGTAACCGAACGACAATATAAGTGCGAATAAGGATAAAAATGCTAAAAACTGAACGAATACATTTTTTCTATTTGTAAATATACCGAATAACGCTAGGAAGAAAATCAGTATTCCCATGTAAGGTGCCGAATCTTCAATTGGCTTTTGACCCCAATAAGTAGGTACTTTATTATCCTTATCTTGACTAGCTATTTGCGAGAGTATAGTTCCACCACCATTTTCTACATCGTACTCTAGCTTACCAAATCCATAATAGTTTGGCACCAAAAAGCCCATCATCTCACCTGGGCTGAAAGACCACATAGTAGCGTATTCGTACGAATTGCCACCAGTTGCGTCGCGAGCATCTTTGTTGTCTTGAACAAGTGGGGCAGACCCACGAGTCGAGTATTCCGTATAATCTAAAGTTGAGTAATATCTATCTGATGACATTAGGAAAGCAAGAATACCTGCGGCAAGCAAATACCCACCTACTTTCACTACACCCATTGGTTCTTTTTTGCTAATCAAGCGACTTATTAATTCGAAAACTAGGTATATACCTATAGCTAATGCTGAATAGAAAATCATCTGTACGTGACCAGCTTCAAGCATAGTATGGAGCGAAAGTATTAGCAAGAGCCCATAAATGAGGGAGAATTTTTCTCTAAGTTTTTCAATAAAAATAAAGGTAAAAGGTAAACAAGCTAACACAATTGGTTTAGTATTGTGACCTATCATAATCCATGTTATTACTGCAGTTGAAAACACAGCAGCAAATGCCGAGAAAAAGGCAACGGCCGGTTCTTTGTGTTTAGAACGAAGTAACCAATAGATACCTGAGCCATAGAGGGCAAACCAAAAAGCTATTCTTGCAGTATCGCTATTAAATAGTCCTTTGAAAATTAATGCGAACCCGAAGATAATCTTATACGCAAAATCCCACCATCTATCGCCAGTAGTTAACATAGCAGAATAAGAGGGCATACCGCTGAATATATGCGGAACCCATAGTGGAAATTCTCCATCTTCTTCTGCTTTTTCTAGATACTTCTCAAATGAGTATGAAGCAAGATTATCCGAAGCGTTGAAACCACCACCACTGATGGCCTTACCAAGGAAAATATATACACTCGCAAAGATTAGTGTAATGAATATAATATCCTTTGTCTTGGTGCTTAAACCCTTTATTGCCGATTGATTTGTTTTCTTAGCCATAAATTATTTCAAATAATAAAAATTATAAAGGATAAAGCTACAAAAATAATAGATAAAAACTAAGATGATTTTGAGATAATGCAACATAGAGAGTACACAAAGATAGAAAGCTGTAAAAAAAATCATACTATATGGGTGCAATCTCACTTTCACGTCACACTGAGGGAGAGAAACGACCGAAGTGTCTATGGAATTTCACTACACTCAAAGCGATACCGTCATACTGAGCGAAGCGAAGTATCTATTTTATTCCCTAGATTCTTTACTTCGGCGATGCTTAGCACAGGCACTCCATTTCGTTCATACAGGATGACAAGTTTCATAGAGACGTATTGTTTTCACTGAGCGGCGTCGAAGTGCATACGTCTCTACAATGTAATATTATATTACTCCACCACAACCACGCTCTTAGTAATTGCATCGTAGGGTGTAATCAACCGAACTTGATATAACCCACTTGGGATATTGATTGTATTTATCTGCATCTGTTTCGATTTTGTAGATTGCGTCCATTCGTCGGAGTAAATTACTCGTCCATCAGTAGCTACTAACTCAAGTTTCATTGTCCCTTGTACACCTGTCGTAATGTCTATATTCAACTGTTCATTTGCTGGATTTGGGCTTATACTTAGAGTTGTTGGATCTACAAACTGTATGCTTCTAAAGTCAAACACACAAACAGAATCTATGTATATCTTCCCAGGTTGTTCTATCACTTCTATGTATGGATTTGTGAAGTTATAACTAGGAAATGTAATATCATATTCCAAATCATCTGATAATAGTATCGTACCTGTTAGATTATGAATATTAGTCTTTGCTTTATTGACAGGTTGATTCTGATTTATAGTATAACTATCATTTGTGAAGAAAGCTGTTCTATCTATATCTGTTGTGATTGTATATTCTTGAATTGGTAAATCTGCTTCGCATTCTAAATAGATTGGTACAGTTTCTATCTGTCCGATTTGAGTGTATATGTCCTCAGTGCTTATAGTAGTTCTTGCATATACCGTAGCAGTAATCGGTATGGTTATTACTGTGTCGCATGGCTCGATGATGTGTAATGTGTGAGTATCATTGTAGAGTCCCAATTCTTCTGGATTAAGAGTCTTCTTATACTTGTAACTTTGCCCATCTAATAGCATCGTTGGTTGCCCTAAATCCATTACCACATTTACA
>JAUHXN010000317.1 GCA_030426865.1 bacterium
ACTGTAAAAATTGAAGATAAAGCTGTAACGGCTGCTAAGATTTCTCCTGGTGCAACAAATGGTCATGTATTAACTGTAAGTGGTACTGACGCTGTGTGGGCTGCTCCAGCTGGCGGTGGCGGTGGTGGTGCTACTCACGAAACTCAAACTATGACTAGTTCATTTGCACCTCTTACAGGCACATATCAAACTATGGGTGGTATTTCATTTAATTTAGATGCAAACTCTATTTATTTAGTTAGAGGTGAATTTCAAGAAGTTGAAAATGGAGGAACAAGTGGAAAATTCGATATTTCGTTCCCATATACTGGAACCTTAGCAATGGTTCACTTTGATAGACTTGTGTCTGGTGGTGTTTATGTTGAATCCACACCAATTGAAAGTTTAAGTTGTGATGCAGATAATTCGGGTACAAATCCTTCTATAATTCAAGGTATGATTATTACTAATGCGGCAGGAACTATGACACTTCAATTTAGAAAAAATGCAACTTCTCCAAGCGATGTAAATATAAATAGTGGTGGTCAAATTACTCTGATAAAACTTTAGTATATTTAAGAACAAGATTTAAATTTACAACCCCACACCAATCACGGCGTGGGGTTTTTTTATTATTTCTAATCTAGGTTCTGAAAAAAAAGAACAAATACAAATTTTTTTTCTTGCCTTGTTTGTTAATATTTATTAATTTAATCTGTACTAATAACAGGCGGTATATGAAATTTAGCAGATTAATTATATTACTTTTATTTATAGCAACACCTCTTTTTTCTCAGTATCAGATAAAAAAGAATACTACTTCTGCTGGAGGGGGTAAACAATCCAATTCCTCGAATACTCTCTACCACGTTGTTGGTCAGCCGATAGGCAACAAAAGTTCTAATAGCCAATATTTACTCCGCGAAGGTTATATTTTCCATTATATTGAAAATGATGTTGTTCAACTTAGCGATGAACCACTATCACACTCAGATACCTTCACTCTAGATACAATCCTTGATGCAGGGTCTATTAGGTTCAATATACAACCTGCAAATGATATAACGAACGCAGCGGGCTATGTCTTATTAGCAAGACCTAATGCTGATCCACAGATAATAATAAGCGATGGCAATTATCCAAGTTTGTACACTTCATCCAACGGGACTGTAGTTGTTTCGATACTAACTGACACAACTACCAATAAAATTACGGCAACTGGTCTTCAGCCAAGTCAAACTTATACTTTTCTGTTAATCCCTTTTAATTGGAATGGCTCAGACAATGCATCTATCAACTTCAAAACTGATGGTACTATACCTAAGATAACTCAGACAACTCCTATTCCTACTTTGAGCGAATGGGCATTGATATTACTCGGCATAACTATACCTGTAATTGTTTATTTCAAAATGAAAGCGTAGGAAAACAAAATGAAAAAATTCATTCTTTTACTAATACTATTGCCAATTATTACACTAGCACAAATCCCCCAGACGATGAACTACCAAGGTAGATTGGAGGACAATAGTGGAAATCCTGTATCAGATGGCAATTATACGATTGTATTTACAATCTATGATGCCGCAACTAATGGCAATTCGCTTTGGACTGAGACCAGAACTGTAACAACAGAAGACGGTTTTTTTAATCTAACTTTGGGTGAAAACACTGCTATAAGTATTAGTACGGATCAGCAATTATGGCTCAATATAAATATAGGCGGTACCGATTTAACTCCTCGTACTAAGCTATCTGGGAGTTTGTCATCACAATCTACTAAGACTGTCGAAAACACTGCTACTGCTGGTAATTCGGTTGTAACCTCTATTAACTCATCGGCTGGCGGTATTGACGCTGTGAAAATTGCTGACGGTACGGTTTCAGATTCGGAATTCCAAATGCTTGATGGTGTTGGTAGTGCACTGGTTGGGGCAAGTGACACACAAACTCTGACCAATAAAACGATTAACTCTTCAAACAATACTATCACAATTGATGCATCGGATATTGCAACAGGTACGTTGGCAGACGCTCGTATCGCTTCATCTAATATCACTCAACACGAAGGTGATATTACGATTGGTAATTTGGTTGGTGCTCCTACTGGTACTGTGGTAGGTACGACTGATACACAAACTCTGACTAACAAAACGATAGATGCGGATAGTAACTCTATAACTAATATCTTTCCGGACCAATCTGGTAATAGTGGTAAATTCCTTTCAACAGATGGTACAAACCTAAGTTGGGAAACAGCTGGCGGTGGTGGAGGTAGTAGCTTACCAGAAGTGATAGAGCTTAATTTGAGTGCATTGGTAACTATAACTGATACAAACTATGTAAATATCACTGACAGATGCTGTTTACCTAGTAAAAGGGATTTTAGGGGCTAGAAGACTTGGTTCTTCTAAATTGAATATGAAATTTGATTATAGTGGTACTTCGAGTTTGATATTAATAGAATTAAATGATAAATACTCAAATACTGCCGGATTAATTTCTAATTTCAATCTCTCCGCATTCGAGGAATATTTATTAAATGGAATAATCAGGACAACCTCAGGGGGAACCCTTACTATTCAAGCAGAAAAATATGAAATAGGTAGTGCTAATATAGAAATAGCCACTGTAACAAAAGTAATATTAATAAGGGTGAAGTAGAACTAGAGTATTATCAAGCTTCTCCTTGCTGGATTGGGTATTCCATTTTACTTAAACCTCTTAAACTACAGACTAAGAAATTATAATAACTCAGTTTAGCTATTTGATTAATTCTTCAATTTTAGAACCTGATACTTGATTGATGTTTTCTAGTATCTCGACTATCTTTTTTTTCCTTAGTGTGAATTGGGTTATGAGGTATGGAACTACAAATGCTATAAAAATGTACCTTTCAGCGGCTATTATCCCAACAAAGAAAATTGCAGAAATTATCATCCATTCGATAAATAAATTTTTATTCAGTTTAGTGGCCTTTTTGAAAGGTAATATTAAGTCTATGACTAATATCACTACTGAAAATAGAAAATAAAAATAAATGACTTCAATAGTAGAAAATAAAACTTTAAAGATGTTTTGAGATAAACTCCCTTCTTCATAGAAAAAATAAAATACAAAATAAGATGTGAATGTACTCCAGAGTACAACATAGTAGTTAACCCAAATTGTAAGGAATATCTTTAGTTTTAGTTTTTGTTTCATTTAATCAGAAAATCTGGAAATTCCTTAGCACTATGGTGA
>JAUHXN010000028.1 GCA_030426865.1 bacterium
GAAGTACTCGATAAACTTGAAGATGATCACAAAGAGATATTAAAACTCTCGTACTATTATGGATATGCGCATGGCGAAATATCAGAGAAATTGAACCTCCCTTTAGGGACGGTCAAATCTAAAATCCGAATAGCACTGAGAGAATTGAGAAAAATATACCCATGATAGACGTAAAACAATATATAGAATCTGGTGTAATAGAAGAATATGCACTCGGCAAACTTTCTGAGCAAGAGAGAGCCGAAGTAGAGTGTCTTTCGACAACCTATCCCGAAATTGGTAAAGAAGTAGAAGATGCTCTAGTCAGTCTTACACTATTTGCCGAGATTGGCGCAACAGAGCCAGACCCACGGATGAAAGAAAAGATATGGGACAGTATAATAGTAGAAACGAAGCCCGATAATATTATCAATTTACACGGTACTGGTAATCAAGATAAAGCCCATACAGCTACACCAAATACATTCAGTTACGCAGTAGCAGCAGTACTCGCTATAATAGCTGTAGGTACTACTTTCTGGGCATTCAACACTAACTCTCAGCTAAATGAAGCAGAGATGGAAATAGCTCAACTCAATACAGCTAACCAGAATATCGTTAGCGATTTTACAACACTGAAAGACATAGTAAACAAGAACAATTCGATATATGAACTACCAAATGCTCAAGTTATAAAGTTAGATGGTATAGCCGATAAATCACCGAAATCTATGGCTTTTGCTGTTTGGGACAAAGAGACAGGTGATGTTTATCTAGATATAAAAAACCTTCCTAAAAACCCTGATGGTAAGCAATACCAACTCTGGACAATCTCTGATAAGGGGGAGCCAATTAGTGTCGGTGTATTCGATCAAGCAGGACAGAAAGAGATGCTGAACTTAGGTAAAGCAGAAACTTCTATTATGTTCGCAGTTACACTAGAGAAAGCTGGCGGCGTAGAAAGCCCAACTATGTCGGAAATGTACATAGCCGGAAAAGTACAATCTTAAGGGTTATTTAATTTATTTAATATTTAACATGATTTCCGTTCACACATCAATCTGAATGGAAGTGAAGAATCCATAGACACTTCGGTCGATTCTCTCCCTCAGTGTGACGGGAAAACGAAACCACAGCCTGCCAAGCAATAAGCATGGGCTATCTCTTTTATTCGGAATCAGAGTTTAGGATTATCAGGATTATTACAGTCTGTTTTAACCGACGATTGGTATAGATAACATAGACTTATTTGGACTTTAATTCATGCCGTTGACTAGAGAGGTAACGAATGACACAAACTCTAATCTATTGCAATATCACTACTTTCTTGAAAACAACGGTACTATCGCTTGGATTGGATACTGTTATCTTTGTCAATCCAGTTGATCTTTTCTTAGTAGATTCTATATCTAGACCATTAGGTATTGTCTTTATAGCGGCTGGGTTTATGACATAAGGAACTACGAAACTAAACTGCTTTTTCGGCTCTAGCGGCGTTACCAATTCATTCGCTTCGAATATATTATATACTTCTGTGTCTGCTCTGAATAAATATGATGGTATTATTATACTTCCAGCAGAGCTATCAATACCTACTTTACTGCTAAACTTATCAAAATACAATACACCCTTATACTCAAACTCACCTTCTACGAATATTGCTACATCTATATATCTATCTTGAAACCTTTTGTTTTCTGATAGCATAGTATCTATATTTAATATGGGCTCACGTGTACCAATGTGGAATTGTATAATATCGGGTTTATTATCTAGTACATATTCAGGATCACCTAGCTCGTGACCTATGAATCCCTTACCCATATTTCCTGGCTTATTACGTGGGATATGATAGTCATTCAGCCCAAGCATATCAAGCGCTGGAAACATAGTAAAATATGGGAGCGAGCCGGCAGGATCAACAGCTATTAGTGGCTGCTCCTCTCCGAATGTTTTCTTTAATTCTGCACCTAACGTTTGGAGATTAAATACCCAAAGTGAATTTCGCGAGCGGGTATTATTATCGTCTGTTATTTGCTGGTAAATATAGAAAACCATAAGTAAGGAAAGTAATAAAGTCGCGATTTTCTTTTTATTTCTAGAAAGCTTATTATCTTCAATAAAAGTACCTAAACCGTCTATAATAACTAGCATAAAAACGATGATAGTAAATAAATGATGACGGAAAGCAAAGAAAAAATCCCCCCCTATAAAAGCAATATACATTGCCCAGATTCCGATTAACATCGCATAGAGTAAAGACACATTTTTCTTTCTATAAAACAAATATGCTAGAGAACTCATAGCAATAATAAACAGAGAAAAATTAGATTTAAAAAATCTTAGGGTGTACATAATGCCAGTGAATGCATGATAAAGTGACGGACTTACTTTAACATGTGCCGTATTAGGAACTAACTCGCCATAGTATATTATTCTGAATGTTAGTTGTCCAAAGTAAAAGATTAAAGGAAATACAGCTAATTTTGATAGCGAGATTAATGCTTTTTTAAGTTCATTTCTATTTGATATTAAGTGATAAAGACCTATCATAACTGACAGCAATACCCCATCAGGTCGTGTTATACAAAGTAGCCCCAAAGATACCGAAGTCAACCAAAGAGATTGTATATTTCCTGATTTTCTAAATTCCAAATAACGAGTAATTGAATATAAAGCGAGCATACTGACTAGTGTGTTTTCTAATCCACCTATAGCCCAAACAGCAACAATAGCAGACGCCGAGAAGAGAAACAATACTAAGGATAATATAACTGGAGCGTTTTTGTATCTTTTATTCGCAAATTGGATTAGTAGATATATATTGGTAACTGCGAAAAGAACGCCAAGAACTCGTGCTACTACTATCATATTAGCACCCAACTTTCCAAAAAAGGCAAGTAAAAGTAACCACAGCAAATTGGAATATCCTTCAACTCTGATACCATCAGTCCAAGTTAGACCATTACCATCGATTAATCGTTGAGCATAGCGAATAGTTATAAGAGCATCATCTGCGAAAAACGGCATATACCAGTTTATGTTCAATGCTAGTACTAGACATGAGACTATAAATAGGATTATATATATGGTTTTTTGAGTGATAGTTTCATCAATTTGGTGTTTCTAAAAAGCAAATATAAACAAAAAACTCCACCTCAGATTAATGAGGTGAAGTTTTATAAAGGCATTATTATATAATAATAGGATGAATAGAACTATTGTTTTATAAACTTAGCCCTTACGCTTGTATTTTTGCCACTTACCTCTATGAAGTAAAGACCAGATATCAAACCACTAACATTGATATTAATCAAGCCAGTATTATTATCAACATACTTTGCCGACATTCTACCAGATCTATCAAAAACCCTAATTTCTACTTTAGAATCAGATATTAAATCTCCCAAGTTTAATGATATTGAATTAACGGTTGGGTTTGGATAAAGATTTACCTGAGGTAAGTCTATATATTCAACAGATGTCTGAGCTTTTAAGCTAGCAGTATTATTAATTTGACCACGAATTTCCCCACTAGGGTTTTTCTCAGAATGGATATTGATATAAGCTTCGCCAGCTATAATTGCTTCTATTACAGATGCACTTAAACCACCTTCGGCTGTTATATTTGCTCTTATTGTTTGAGCTTCTTCGTCTATGTAATCAGTTAGATTTATAACTACTCCACCATTTTCTCCAGCTTTTGCTTGATGAATATGTGCACCTGTTATTTTACCATCAAAATTAGCATAAGAAACATCAACTGTAAGCATATCCCAGCTATTGTTGATTGAAACTACACCAGTACCTGTTGTACTATTATTTATAGCAGGTACTTCTTGTTCACTTGTTAGGTTGAAAGCAAATGTTTCTCTATTGTAAGATCTTAGTTGCCCTCGTATCTCACCATTTGCAAACATCTCTGTATGCACATTCAGATACCCATCACCATTCAATAGAACTCCTACATTAGTCTTCAGATCAGCACCCAAATCAACTACACCACTTACTAGATTATTAAGTATTCCAGGTGTTAAATTTACAATTACTCCACCATTCACACCTATAGAAGCTTCGTGAATATGTGTACCTGTTATTTCACCGCTTAGTCCAGCAGTGAATACATTGTACATTAGTTCACCTGTTTCTATATCTAAACTAGCAGCAGCTAATCCCATAGCATTGGTACCAGCAGGAGGATTCTCTTGAGCACCGTTCAACCATGTGTCAAAAAATACACCGTGCTGTAGTTCTAACTGACCGCGTATCTCGCCAGCTGGATTATCCTCCGTATGAATATTTAAGTAAATATTACCTGCGATTAAATCTGCAATTATTTCAGAATTCATTTTAGTTGTAACTATAGTATTTTCACTTATATCTCCAGTAAGATTTACTACTACGTCACCATCTTGACCAGCAGGTGCATTATGGAGATGAGCGCCAGTAACAGAAGAAGTTGTACCATCAAATAAAACTTTGATTTCCATGTGTTCCATATCTGGATAAACTCTTACTATAGCCATACCTTCGGCATCACTGGTTACTGAGTGAGTTTCATTATCTGCTGATAACATAGCCGTAAATGCCCAATCACTATTAAGCATAACTTGACCTCTAGTCTCACCTGCAGGGTTTTCTACTGTATGAACGTTTAGATAGTATTGACCTTGAAGCAACGCTTTCAAATCAAAATCTGTGATAGTACCTGCGATTACATTACCTTTTACGAAGCTAGTCAAGTTCACATCTACTGGACCATCTTCACCTGGCATTCCCTTATGAAAATGAGCACCAGTAATAGAACCTGTTAGGTTGTTTACTGTAGCGTTAAAGTATAGACTATCCATATTTTCACTTAGTACTACTCCTAGCGAACCATTAGCGTTTCCATTTACCGAATGAACTTCATTATCAGAAGAAAGCATAGAGTGTAGGGCTAATTTACCAGAGAACATTGGATTGAAAGGTAGTATACCATTATCGAAATAAAGTCTAGCATATAACTCTAATTGACCTCTCAATTCACCAGCTGGAAAGGCTTCAGTATGCATATTCACATATACTTTATCATTCACGAATAATCCACCAATTTCACTAGTTATATCAGTAGCATTACTACCTTCTATCCATACACCATTATTCTCATCTTGTGTAATATCGTCATTAAGTGTAAGTACTACATCACCATTCATACCAATTTCTGCATTATGAAAATGTGCAGCTTGTACTTCACCTGTTAGGTTATCAGCTAGCATTGCATACCAAATATCATTCAATGAGTTTGATAAAGATACACTGCCACTACCATAAGCAGCAGTTCTTATACCTGGATTCTCTTGCTCACCTTCGAAAATAGTTGTTAATGCTATTCTCGTATTTGGAGAGACCTGTCCTCTGATTTCACCAGCCGCATTTGCTACTGTATGAATGTTCACATAGATTTTTCCTTTCAAGAAGTTTTGTATTAGTTCGTTAGTAATTGCAGCACCGGTTTTAGTACCTACAATCCAATTACCATTAATATCAGAAGTGACATCAACAACTGGAGCACCAGCCACACCCGATTCCCCTAAATGGAAATGAGCTGCTACTGCTTCACCAGTCAGACCTTCATAATATATCATATAGGTTAATGAATCCATAGAATTGTTGAAGTGAATATATCCATTACCTTGTGCCATACTTGGAACTATTACTGAAGGTACTTCTTGCTCAGTGTCTATATTAGTTCTTAAAGTAATACCTTCATTCCATTCCAAATCACCTCTTAGCTCACCATTCGGATTAGCTTCCGTATGGAGATTCAAGTATATTTCACCATTTGCTAACTTAGACCATAAGTCAAGATTCTCATCTATTTCAACGCTACCCATTATTCTATTACCATCAATTAGATCTGTCAGATTAACAACTACTCCACCATTTGCACCAGCCATTGCATTATGCAAATGTGCTCCAGTAATAGCGCCTGTAGTACCGCTGTAAACAGCATTTACCCAGACTCTTTTATTTGTCTTTGATACTATTACATTGACGAACCCTTCTGCATCTACATTAACAGCAGGTACTTCCGAATCACCCGATAAAGTAGAATAGAATGAATAGTCCGTCTCAGTCATTAGTTGACCGCGAATTTCACCAGCTGGATTAGCTTCTGTATGAATATTAAGGTAAGTGTTACCATCAAGCATAGCTTTTAGGTTAGATTTAGTAAGTGATTCTCCAGTTACAAATCCCATTAATTGATTACCTTTGACAAATGTAGTCAGACCGATTAATACCCCACCACTAGAACCTTTTGGAGCTTCGTGAATATGAGCGCCAGTTACTTTTCCAGAAAGTCCAGCAAATGTACCGTTAACGAACAATGTATCCATTGTACCGTTCATATTGAATGTTGCTACACCTCGTGCTTCAGTATTAACAGCAGGTACTTCTGCCTCACCAGTTAAAATTGAGGTAAACATAATTTCGCCCGTGTTATGGCGAGCTTGTAGTTGTGAAGCGAACAACGCTAAACATATTGATAAAGATATTAGCAACTTATGCATAATATTCTCCGTAGATTATTGAACAAATTTGGTATACCTACGGCGTGATGTTTTTTTTAGATTTTCTAAAGGTAAGATTTTTTGATTTATTTTTCAACAACCTCTATAATTGCTTATATAATAATACGGTAGGAGTATTTAATCAATATCGACAACAATCGTAGTATCAGATTGTAGATAGAACTTACATTCATCATAAGATGGCTCTGCCATGAATATTCTGGGATTATTAGAGAAACCAAAATTTTCTTTTGGTGCGCCAATAAAATTATAATCCATTTTTTTGTTACCATTCTCGTCTTGTAGTACTGCCATAGCCCACCAGCCCTTCTTAACATTGGGAATGGTTACACTAACATTTTTTGAATCGGCTTTCACTGCCTTGAAAAAAGTAGTATTATCGTGGTCAAGAAAGTCATTCTTATTATCATAGAATGCAAGATACAAAGTGCCTTTACCAGGATCTACATTCTCTACTTTAACAGTTAATTTATATTGGCCACTAGCTGTAGTTAGTAGTAGCAATGTCATTGCTATTATTTTTATCATTTTAATAATTCAATTTTAACGTCTATAACACCTGCTCTTATCATATCTAAATCTTCAGCAGCTTTTCGTGATAAATCTATAACTCTTCCTGCGACATAAGGTCCACGGTCATTAATTCTAACTATAACCGTTTTATTGTTGGCTAAATTTGTTACCTTTACTAGACTACCAAAGGGTAACGATTTATGAGCCGCAGTATATTCTTTATTACTAAAAGTCTCCCCATTGGCTGTACTTCTTCCATCAAATTCAGAGCCATAATAAGAAGCCTTTCCGTACATTACTGTTACTACTTCTGAATTATTATCTTCATATTTACTCGAACTACCACTTGTAAACTTCACTGCAGAAGAGCAGGACGTAAAGAGTATCGTAGCTATTATAATTAGTAATGTTCGTTTCATGTTATTTGCAATTTAATTGTGAGAGCTATTACTCTAATGTTTTAATAATTCATGTGTATTTTTGATTTATAAAACTTGTTTTTGGCAAGTGTAGAGACGTATTGCTTGTGCTGAGCGACAGTCGAAGTGCATACGTCTCAAATTACTATTCTTAAATTCTAATTGACATAGTTAATTATGTATAATCCTTTATTCCGTATTTTAGAATAATTGCCTAGACTCTTCACTCCATTTCATTCCGTTAAGTGTGACGACAAACCTGAAACCCTCTGCTTGCTAACCCAGAGGCATAGCGGTCTATTTTATCATTTTATTCAGTTCCTTAGCTCTAATAAAGTGGATCAAATCCTTTACATTCTCACTATTACCACGAGTGCTAATGAATATAGCATTTTCAGATTCAATTACTATCAGATTATCTACATCTGTTACTGCTATGAATTTTTCAGTCGATTTAATCAAACTATTGCTAGTCTTCAGAGCAATCACATCACCTTTAAGTACATTATTATGTTTATCTTTATCACATAGGTTAAAGTACTCATCCCATGTTCCTAGATCACTCCAACCGAAGCTAGATTTTACAATATATAGCTTTTTAGTCTTCTCTAATAATCCATTATCTATAGATACAGAGTTTATTTGTTTATATACGTAACTTCTATTTTCATTGAAATCTTCAGACCCTATCTTAGCTTCTATTTTTTTAATTAGGCCTGAAAGCATTGGCAAGTGTTCATTAAACTCAGATTTCAATATTTTCATTTTCGCAGAGAATATACCAGTATTCCAAACAAAATCTCCTGACTCTATAAACCTACGTGCAGTGTCTATATCTGGTTTCTCAGCAAATACTTTTGCTTTTCTTACACCTAAACAGTGTAGATTTTCTTCTATATCATTATCAGCATACTGTATATAGCCCAACTGGTTGTTGGGGAAATTGGGTTCTATACCTACAGAAACTAATCCTTCTGTCATTAAAGCAGCTTGAATTGATGAATCAATTGCATTTAGATATTCAGTTTTATTATTTATTATATGATCTGAAGGAAAAATAGTAATAATATCATCGTCATCATACTTATGATTAATCATTGCTTGAGCCAAGGCTATGGCAGGAGCTGTGTTCCGACCAAATGGTTCTAACAAAATATTATCATCAGATAATGTTTCTATAGTTGATTTTAATAATTTCTTATACTTTTTGAAAGTAATAACAAATACATCGGCAGGATCATAATGTTTACATATTAGATTGTAAGTATCTAATACCATCGGCAAATCTGAAACAAAAGACCGAAATTGCTTAGGATGTATATCTGTACTTTCTGGCCAAAGTCTGCCTCCAGTTCCACCTGCTAATATAACAGCTATTTTTTTCATCTCTAAACTACTCGTTTATTTTGTTTATTATGTTAGTTGTTGACTTTCCATCCACAAATGGAATAATTACAACTTCACCACCATTACTTTCTACTATATCTTTTCCTACTACATCATCTTTTTTGTAGTCACCACCTTTCACTAATTTATTTGGTACGATTAGTGAAATAATTTCTAGTGGAGTGTCCTCCTCGAAGATAACAACGTAATCTATGCTTTTTAGTTCCGAAATTACTATAGCTCTATCAATTTCAGAGTTGATTGGTCTTTTTTCGCCTTTTAAACGCCTTACAGACGCATCAGAATTTAAGCCAAGGATTAGTATGTCTCCTTGCTGTTTCGCCTTCTGTAGGTAAAATACGTGACCCGAATGTAAGATGTCAAAATAACCATTTGTGAAAACTATAGTTTTTCCTTCATCTTTTAGCTGTTCGGAAAGCTCTTTTATATTTTTTCTTTCTACTATCATAAATATGATAAGATATCATCTTTTGTTACTGAAACAATTCCTGGTTCGCCACATACGTATCCTGCCGCAATATTTGCTATAGTAGCTGCTTCAACCATACTAGCTCCTCCAGATTTGCAAGCTGCTAAAGTAGCAATAACTGTGTCTCCTGCACCTGATACATCTGATACTAGTCTGGCTTTAGTATCTACATGATGTATATTGCCACTTGATTCGAATAGCATCATACCTTTGTCACCTAAGGTTAATAGTACATTCTCGCATTGTAATTTTTCCAAAAGTAAGCCACCAGCTATTTTAACGTCCTCATCTGTTTTTATATTGACTTTTAGCGCTTGAGCTGCTTCTTTTTTGTTTGGCTTAAACGCTGTAACTCCCTTATAAGCAAAGAAGTTATCAAACTTTGGATCTACATAAACAGCTATATTATGAGACTTAGCGTACTTCAATACGTCTTTGATTAATTTTGATGATAAAGCACCTTTGTCATAATCTCCGAAAATAATTCCTTCAAGATCTGAGTTCTCAGTCAAAGTTTTAAGAATATGCTTTTCTCCCGCAGCATTTATAACATCTCGTACTTCCCTATCCAATCTTACTATCTGTTGATTATTACCTATTATCCTAGTCTTAACAGTAGTTGGTCTATTGCTATCTTTGTATAATCCACTAGGGTCGATTCCTCTATCCATACATATTTGTTCGAACATTTCGGCGCTATTGTCATCGCCAATTATCCCACAAAGTATTGACTTTATACCTAGAGAATTAAGATTAGAAGCTACATTTGCAGCTCCACCTAGATGAAATGTTTCATGTTCTAAGTCAATAACTGGAACAGGTGCCTCTGGTGATACTCGAGTAACACTACCCCAGAAATATCTATCTAACATTATATCACCTATAACTGCGATTTTCTTACCAGCGAAGCTCTTGAATATTTCTTTTACTCTAGTTTTATTTAGATTTTTCATTTACTATCTTTACTTAGTTGATGTTTTAGGTTAATTAAACCTGTTTCTAAATCAGAAAATTTCATCCCAAGTGATGTTTCAGCTTTTAAATTAATCAATCCACCTTTTTCAGGTCTAATTGCCTTTTGTTTTAAAGCTGAAGATGGGATTTTAGTTATTAGTTTTTTATCGAATCCAAAAATTTCTGCTATTAAAATAGCTATTTGATATCTATTATAATAACCTCTACCGGAAAAATTATAGATTCCTTTTCTCTTTTTTTCAATAATCTTAAAGACGCCTTTGGCTATATCACTTGCCAAAGTTGGATTGCACCATTGGCCATCTATTATTTTTAATTGTTTTTCTTCTCTCAAAGCATCAATAACCCATCGAATAAAATCAGATTTATTATATGAGCTATTTCCGTAAACGACATTAGTTCTAATTATCGTACTGTTTTTACTAGCCTCAATTCTTACTGCATTCTCCCCTGCTAGTTTTGATTTACCGTAATAACTTAATGGATTTGGTAACACATCTTCTAAATAGGGGCCTTTTTTTCCATCAAATATATAATCCGTAGAGAATGTAATTAGATGATATTTATATTTATTCGAAAAAAGAGCTAGAGATTCAGGCAAAATAGCATTCATTTCCATTGCCATTTTCTTATTAGTTTCGCATCCATCTACATCAGTCATTGCAGCAGCATTTACAACCACATCTGGTTTTTCATCTTCTATTATGAAATCTAATGTCTTTTTTTCTCGAATATCGAATGTATATACGGCATCCTGTTTCCTCTTATTAATATACTCCGAACCTGAGGAAAGCAAAACAATGTTATAATCTGTTTCGCGGCACAGGAATTTATAAGTTGCTTCTGCTACTTTACCCGACGCTCCCGTTATGATTACTTTTTTACCGATTGTTTCCCCAATGTTTCACGTGAAACATTATGACTTCAAATATAACGTTAAAATGGACACATCTGTTGCAGATATACCCGATATACGAGAAGCTTGACCCAATGAGCCAGGTCTTATCTTTGAAAGCTTCTCTTTTGCTTCTGTAGAAAGCGAATTAATACCATAATAGTCAGTATCATCCGGAATCATTCTGTTCTCATTCTTTAAGAAATGTTCTATTTCCGTCATTTGTCTTTTTATGTAACCTTCGTACTTGATCTCTGTTTCTAATTTATGAGTTAATTCATCCGATCTACTTACAGTCATCAAGTTTTTGTATAATCTATCAGCGCTATCTAAAACTCCAGACATTCTAGTTCTAGAACGTTTAGTCAATTGATATATATCTGTAGAGAATTGGATTTCCGATTCTTGTACTGACAATAAATAATCATTTACTTCATTAGGAGAAACTTTTAATTCTTTAGATTCCTCATAAGCAGCATCCACGATTCTTTGCTTTTTATTAATTTCATCCATTCTTCTATCAGATACTAGACCTATTCTATGTCCATACTTTGCTAGTCGAATTTCAGCATTATCTTGTCTTAATAATAATCTATACTCCGCCAGAGAGGTGAATATTCTATACGGCTCGTTTGTACTTTTATTAACCAAATCATCTATTAATACACCAATATATGCCTCGGAGCGCTTTAGAACTAGTGGCTCTTCTCCTTTTATCTTTAGTCCAGCATTTACACCCGCCATAAAGCCTTGTACAGCCGCTTCTTCATAGCCGGATGTACCGTTTATCTGACCAGCAAAATACAAACCGCTAACAGCTTTAGTCTCTAAAGTAAAGCGTAATTGATAAGGAAAGAAAAAATCATACTCTACAGCATAACCAGGAACTGTAATGTGAGCTTTTTCCAATCCTGGTATAGTTACTATAGCTCTTTTTTGAATATCAAGTGGTAAACTAGTAGAATACCCGTTAACATAAACTGAATTAGTATTCAATCCTTCGGGCTCTAATAATATTTTATGGCTTTTCCGTTCAGCAAATCTAAATATTTTATCTTCTATTGATGGACAATAACGTGGCCCAGCACCAGTAATATTACCTGTAAACATAGGTGATTGGTCAAACCCCTCCTCTAGAATACTGTGAGTAGTTTCATTAGTATCTGATTGATGGCAAACCATAACATTGCGAACGGCTGAAGATCTATGTGAAAATGGAACAGGTTCTCTATCAATATCAGCAGGTTTCAGATTAGAATAGTCGATACTTCTTGAATCAACTCTTGGTGGAGTACCGGTTTTTAGTCGCCCTCGTTCGAAACCATAATGATTAAGCATATCTGATATTTTATCTGATGTATCTTCTCCTATTCTTCCGCCTTTGGTCTGAACTAAACCAGTATGCATAACTGCTTTTAGAAATGTTCCAGCGCATAATACAACAGCTTTACATTCTAATATACTATCGTCCTCAGTCCTTAACCCTACTACAGAGTCATTTTCAATTAGTATCTCTGTTGCCTTTGCTTTAATAAGCGTAAGGTTTTTAATATTTCTTAATGTCTCTGTTACATATAGAGGATAAAGATCCTTATCTATTTGACATCGAGGAGACCATACCGCTGGCCCTTTAGAAGTGTTTAACATCTTAAAAGAAATACCAGCTTTATCAGCAAGATAAGGCATTTCACCGCCAAGAGCATCTAGCTCCTTGACTAAATGACCCTTTGCCGTTCCACCTATCGATGGATTACAAGAGGGTTTACCCATATTGTCAAAGCTCATAGTAAGTAGCCCGACTTTAAGACCCATTCGAGCTGGAGCAATAGAGGCTTCTATTCCAGCATGCCCAGCGCCAATTACTAATATGTCGTATTTATTATTCATTATTATTTCTATTATGTTTCACGTGAAACATTCCTATTGTGCATCAAATTCAATTCCGAATAGTTGAGGCAATTTATATAAATGATCTTTGATAGGAGAAAACAGTTGGTTAGTTGTAAATATAACACCACCAAACTTTCCATCAAACATATTATATGCAAAATCTACTCTGAATATACTATGCTCACCTGATGTCTTTCTACTATGAAAACGTAAACCTAAACCCACTGAATTGTAGAATTGTGATTCTGTTATTTTGATAGACTGATCCCATACAGTACCAATATCATAAAATCCCGCTAGTTCAAAATCAAATAACCAAAGGTCTAAACCTGTAAAATATCTTATTTCTGCATTAGCTAATAGACGATTATCCCCGGCAAATCTATTGGCATCATAACCGCGTAAACCAAAATCATTGTCTAATATGAGCTGTCTTAATGCACCCCAACGCCAAGCTGTTTGTTGTCTGAATGAAGCGGCAAGTGTAATATTTTCATCCAATCTATGAAATCCTAATCCTAGAAATTCCTGATAAGTATATGAGGCAACCGCCCCTTTGAAAGCACTACCAGCAGTTAATTGACCAAATAAATAGTTCGTTCCATCATAATAGCTCTGCTCTCCTTGACCACCTAAGTAAAGTAAATTATCTCCACTTGATTCGATTGGAAATATCTTACCTAAAACAACTCTACCATACCCTCCTACTACTAAGTCTTCAGTGCGGAACAAGTTAACTCGTTCTACGGGTATAAATTTTTGTGAAAGAGAACTAAATTGGATGAGTATTTTACCACTATTATCGAATGCTCTTCGGGATTGAGGGATTCCTCTATCTGTTTGATTATATTCGACTAAGCCGGTAAAGAACAATCGGTTATCTTTGTTTATCGCTCTAGAAAAATATGCTTGTCCTATTCTTTCTTGGAAAGGAAGTAGTATAGCTGTGTCAAGATTATTAAGATAAAGAAAATCTGAGCCAAAAGAGTTCTGCAACAACATACCGTATGAAAGTAAATCTTGTGTATTACGATACGGGTCTATGAAGTTAATATTCTGATCGGTTCTAAATCTATTAGCACTAAGAGAAGCTAGTAAACTAAAGTCTGAACGAAAAACTCTGGGCATTTCTAATGCAGCATATCCTTGCCACTTTATATCATTCTCATTTCTATATAGACCTTCGAATTCTAGTTTATTACCAGTGCCTAGCAGATTTTTCTCAGATATTCTACCTCCATACTCAGAGATACCACCACCAGTACCATATAGTATAGAAGGTGTAAGAGACCATCTGTCTTTTGTAACAACATATACATCGTAATAATCAAAACCAGTTGAGTCTAGCTCGATTCTGACTTCTGTAAATAGACCTGTCTGTCTAAGGTTTCTCTCAGTTTCTAATATAGTTTGTTCAGTTAACTCATCATCTTTTCTGAAAAGTAGTTCATCTTGTATAACGTAAGGTTTAGTGATTGTATGCAAGGCATTCATCACATCTTTCACATAGAGTGCATTGGACTCAGTAGAGTCAAAAACGTTACCGTTTTCGATATAAATGTTTCCAAATCTGGGTTGTGCTAAAGCGCTAAACCCAAATGCAACAAACAAAGTCACAATTGTTATTATATATATTTTTGTATTGGTAGTTACCATTTAAAATTATTTGATGCGTCTTCTGCGATTCTAATTGCTTCTTCCGTAGTGTTAGCTATTGCTGTTATGTGTCCCATTTTTCTTCCTACTCTTGATTCTGTTTTATCATATAGATGAAGTTTAGCCTTCTTAGTAAGCATCTTATCCGGATTACGAGGTACACCACTTCCATCACGTTCACCCAATAGGTTAATCATACAAGCAGCCCCCATTACCAAATCAGTATTGCCGAGAGGTAAACCAGTTATTGCTCTAATTGCATTTTCGAATTGCGAAGTATAGCAACCTTCTATAGTATAATGTCCGGAATTATGAGGACGAGGGGCAATTTCATTTACTAGTACTCCCCCATCAGTTGTTAGGAATAATTCTATTCCGAAAACACCAACTCCATTTATAGCTTGAACGCATTTTACAGCAGATTGTTTAGCTTTTTCGGTAATATTTTCATCTATATGTGCCGGAGCTATAACTTTGTGGCAGATATGATTACGCTGTATAGTCTCTACACAAGGATAGACAACGACTTCCCCATTCTTACTACGTGCTACCATTACCGCTAATTCTTTAGTAAATCTAACGAAAGATTCTGCTAAAAGACCTGACTTGTTGTTCTTAGTTAAGTTATTGTATGCCTTTTCTATTTCATCTTCGCTATCTATAGTCTCATTACCATATCCATCATAACCATATTTTCTGGACTTTAAGACGAAAGGATAACCAAATCTTGCACCAAATTCTTTACAATCTTCTATATTATCCATCTTTTCATAATTAGGCAAATCTAATCCCGCATCACGAAAAGTATTCTTCTGGATATATTTATCTTGTATTAGGTTTAGTGTTTTAGAAGAAGGGTAAACTGGTTTTAGTTGCTCTATATATTCTAGTATTTCAGGGTCAATGAATTCATTTTCCAATGTGATAACATCAACATTTTTGATAAATTCATCAAGTCTTTCTCTATCATTACCATTACCAGAAAAATCTAGTTTGGTCATAAAAGTAGCAGGACTACCAGTTTTATCTTCGATAGTAGCAAACCGAAGACCTAATCTATATGCGTCATTAGCCAACATTTTAGCTAGTTGCCCAGCACCTAAAACTCCAACTATCAGCGAAGCATTGTCTATTCTTGATTGTAACATTTGATAACTTATTTTGTTTCTTAACTATAACTTGTTGCCAAAATTAAGATATTTTACTAACTTAGATAAATTTTATAGTTATTTATATTCATTTAATAAACTTATGGTGAATCGTCTTCAGTCAATTCAGATCAATCTCAGATGAAATACTTAACGGTAGAGTATTAGTACTTAACCAAAGTTACGAACCGCTTTCTATTTGCACTCCCAAAAGAGCAATCACCCTTCTCTTTCTTTTTAAAGCCGAATTAATTGAACAAGCACATAATAAATTCATTCACTCTGTCAACAAATCATTCGAACTTCCGAGTGTGATAAAGCTATGTGAATACCAAAGAATACCATACAGAGAAGTCGAGCTTAGTAAAAAGAATATATTTCGAAGAGACGGTGGTAAATGTCAATATTGTGGTACCAGCAAAGGAACACTTACTATAGATCATATTTTACCGAAATCGAGAGGAGGAGATTCTAGTTGGGAAAACTTAACCACCGCTTGTTTTGATTGCAACAATAAGAAAAGCAATAGGACTCCTTCAGAAGCAAAGATGCCTTTACTCACCAAACCACATAAGCCAAACTATGTGTTATATTTGAATCAAAAAATTGGGAAAGTGGAAAATGAATGGGAACCTTTTTTGTTTGTGTGAATATGAATAAGTCATTGCGATGACTCAGAGCGAAGCGATGAGGAAGTGGCAATCTATATTCAGAATAAACAAGTCACTCTAACTGATGTAAAGAATATTGGAAAACATAATTACTTTTATTCCATCTTAAATTTTAAGAGGGCTAGGGTGATTTATTTTTATCCGAATCAGATTTTGCGTGAGTCTATAAACTAATTTTTATAAATCTTTTTACGCTGTTTCCATCTGACTGCTCTTCGAACACCCCGTCAGCTAAAGCTGCCACCCCTCTTTCGCGTTGCTTAAAGAGGGGAATTCATCGCTGATGTATGGGAGCAATTTTTGTTTGTGTGAACTGGGGTCTTAACCCACCTTAGTCCCTCCTTAACAGGGGGGGGGATTGGA
>JAUHXN010000318.1 GCA_030426865.1 bacterium
ATCTTAATGAATTCATAATATATATCTATATATGCCAGGTAGTCCAATTGCTGTAGTACAAAGTGGCTGGGATCATAAAGAATGTTTGCTCTCTTATGGTTGCCTGTAGCTTCTCTAAACATCTCAAAAGTGATTCCATCATGCAGGTCTTCACCAGGATGAATCTCATTTCCAGTTACAGTCACGAAAGCACTATCAGCACTGAAAGTTTCTTTGTTAATCTCACCTGGCAAACCACCATCTATAGTATAAGCATACTCACATCCAAATCTTTCGATATCAAATTTATCTGCACCACGTCCTATTTCTTCATCTGGTGTGAATCCTATTTTCACTGGACCGTGCTTTATAGTATCGTCACTCATCAGTATTTCAGCCATTTTCATAATTGCTGAAACACCTGATTTATCATCAGAGCTGAGTAGAGTACTACCATCAGTTGTGATTATAGTGTGACCGATACATTTTTTAAGATTGGGGTTGTCTATTTCTCTTATATATTCATCAGATGTACCTAATTGTATATCGCCACCTTGATAATTCTCAACTATTTGTGGATTTACACCTGTCGCATTGAAATCGGGTGACGTATCCATATGACAAACAAAACCAATAGCAGGTAGTTCGTCACCACCTTCTATATTGCTAGGAATAGTAGCATATACATAACATTCTTCAGTTAACTCAACATCTTTGATTCCCATATCTTTTAACTCTTTGACTAACAAATGTGCTAAATCAAATTGCTTTTGAGTAGATGGTATTGTTGGGCTTTTGGGATCAGATTGTGTGTCTATTTTTGCGTATCTAATGAATTTATCGAGAACTTTTTCTGCCATTTCTTTTTCTGTTTTTGGATTTTTATAATTGGCAAAATAAGAATTTCAGAACTAAAAATTTAACTATGAACAAATAAAACCGTATATTTATAAGTCTATGACAAATTAAAAAAAGAGATTAATATGAAGAAAATAATACTTTTGTTGATAGCTACTAGTATGCTATCGTTTGCACAAGAACGAAAAGAAGTGGCAGTTACTATCTATAATTCAGACCTCGGAGTTGTAAAAGAAACACGTGAGATAGAGCTTAAATCTGGAATTAATGATGTACTTATCAGAGATGTTCCCTCACAAATTAACCCATCAAGCGTAAAGATAAACTTAGACGGTTCTGTAATAGAGCAGAACTATAGATATGATTTGGCAAATAGTTACTCACTAATGCAACACTTTATTGATAAAAAAATATCATTGGTTGGGGGAAAGGTAATAGAAGGTACTCTTGTTTCAGCAACACATAATTCCGTAGTAGTAAAAACTGGAGGCGGTGGATTAACAATACTTCCTTCACTTGAAGGATACAATATCTCACTTGACTATATGCCCGAAAACTTATTAACTAAACCAACTCTAGTTTGGAAAGTGAAGTCTAATAGTTCTGGTAAAAAAGAAGCAGGTCTTACGTATCAAACAGGTGGTATGAGCTGGAAGGCGGAGTACGTTGCAACACTCAACAAAGATAATAATAGATTAGACCTGAACGCTTGGGTTAACATTACTAATAACTCTGGTGGCTCTTTCAAAAATGCTAAAGTAAAGCTCATTGCTGGTGATATAAATAGGGTTAATACATATAACGGTGGAGGAGTCGATTATGAAAGTAGAATGTACACAAAGTCTATGGCAAGCGATGACTTAGTCTCAGAAAAATCATTTTTCGAGTATCATATATATGAGTTAGCAAATAAGTCAGATTTACTTCAAAATGAAGACAAGCAAATAGGTCTATTCAATGCGTCGGATATCAAAGTCGAGAAGAAGTTTATATATAATTCGAATGGCTCTAATCTGGAAAACAGAAAGCCATTAGTTAGTGTTGAGTTTAAAAATGCAAATGACAATAATCTTGGAATGCCGTTACCCAAAGGGATAGTTAGAATATATAAAAATGATGGTGAAGCAGTAGAACTTATTGGAGAAGATAATCTAGATCACACTCCCAAAAATGAAGAAGTTGAACTTAAAATTGGTGATGCTTTTGATATCACAATTGATGAAAAAATAGTTTCTTCAAAGAAAATTGCTGACAAAGTATCAGAAGTTGAGTATGAAGTAACAATTCACAATAGTAAAGAAGAGCCAGTAACTGTAGAAGTAAACAGAAATCTATGGGGCAATTGGACAGTGATAGAAAAAAACGTAGATTACGAAAAAGAAAATGCTAACAAAATTACATTCAAAGTAGATGTAGCAAAAGAAAAAAAGACGACTTTGACTTATAAAGTTAGATATGTTCAATAGGTTAGGAAAAAATATTAGATTTTTTATTTACATAGTATTGTTTTTATTTCAATTATCTTTAATGTCTCAAGATATAAGTAATACTAGTCTTACAATTTATAATAATGACTTAGGCGTTGTTAATGAATTACGACCTCTTATATTGAAGGAAGGAATAAATGAAGTATTCATACATGATGTACCTTCTGAGATCATCCCATCAAGTGTTAGAATAAATCTTGATGCGACTGTAATAGAGCAGAATTACCGCTATGATTTGGCAAACAGTTACTCTCTAATGCAGCACTTTATAGATAAAAAAATATCGTTAGTTGGAGATAAGATAATAGAAGGAACACTAGTTTCCGCGACTACTAATTCTGTAGTTATAAAAACTGAAGGAGGTGGATTGACTATACTTCCTTCGCTCAAAGGATATAATATATCGCTTGACTATATGCCAGAAAACCTATTGACTAAACCAACACTTGTTTGGAAAGTAAAGTCTAAAAGTAGTGGAAAGAAAGATGCAGGCATTACATATCAAACTGGTGGTATGAGCTGGAAAGCAGAGTACGTAGCTACCCTAAATAAAGACGATAATAGATTAGACCTAAACGCTTGGGTAAACATTAAGAATAACTCAGGTGGCTCTTATAAAAATGCCAAAGTGAAATTGATTGCTGGGGATATAAGTAGAGCCGAAGGGTATATGACACCTGAAGAAAATGCTCGATACAGAGAAATTGTATTAATGTCTCACTCTCCACCACCAATTGAATCAGTAATAGAGAAATCATTTTTTGAATATCATATATATGAGTTAGCGCATAAATCAGATTTACTTCAAAATGAAGACAAGCAAATAGGTCTATTCAATGCGTCGGATATCA
>JAUHXN010000029.1 GCA_030426865.1 bacterium
AGATAATAGAGATATGATGGCTTTTTATCTATTGGGAGTATATGTAATATCTGCAGTTGATGCTTACGTAGGTGCTCATCTATATGATTTTAACGTTGATGACGAATTATCTTATAATATGAATGTCAATAAACTAGGATATCCTGAGTTTACGCTTAGCTATTCCTTTTAACCACAACAACAGTCATATCATCGAATTGTTCCATTTCACCTGTAAAGCTTTTCACTCTACTTAGAATATTGTTCTTAATCTCGTCAGCAGATTGACTACTATATATATTTAGCATTCTAATTATTTCTTTCTCATCGAACTCATTGCCACTGCTATCTCTAGTTTCTAGAATACCATCAGTAATAAATAGTAAAATATCACCTGGATTAAAATCTATAACAATTTCTTCTAGTAAATCTGCGAACTTAGCTCCATTACCAAATCCTAACATTATTCCATTAGGTTTTAAATTCTCAACTTTATCCAATTTGCTATTGTAAAAATAGAGAGGTAAATGTCCAGCTCTAGAAATTGTAACAGATTCTGTATCCAGATTTATATACGCACTAGTAGAAGTAACAAAGGATTTATTGTCCATACTATCACTAATAAGAGAGTTCGTTCTAACAAGTAATTCTTTTGGTTTCAAGTCAAACTCATGTAGAGTACGCATTATCCCTTGTATTTTTGACATATACAATGCAGCAGAGGTTCCTTTACCACTTACATCTCCAATAACTATAGTAACTGCATTGGACTTACCATTAAGATAATCATAAAAATCTCCACCTACTTCAAGTGCAGGAATAGAGACTCCTGCTATATCAAGTCCATTAATATCTGGAGTTTTTATAGGCAATGATGCAAGTTGGATACCTCTTGCAATCTCTAGTTCATGTCTGAATCTCTCTTGCTTAGCTAAATCCTCATATAGTAAAGAATTTTCAATTGCTACAGATGCTTGACCTGAAATTGCTGATAAGAATAATAAATCATCATTATGAAATGCTGTTTCTGATAATTTTTCTCCAACAAAAATTATTCCTATCAAATCGTCCTTTGACCAAATTGGTGTAAGATACTGAAACTTAAATTCTCGAAGTACAATTCTTTGAGCATCGGGAAGATAATCTACAGGCACACTATCCGAATAATTTTTAAGACTCATGTGAAGTTTTCCGTTAACAGCAGAAATATATTCTATTAAGGTCTCATCTGCAAAACCTGCGAATTTCTGTGAAACTAACTGACCTTCTTTGAATAAAAGTAGCCCTGCTCGTTTAGTTTGTATGATATCAAGAAGTCTATTTAAAAAGAACTTACTGAATTGATCTGGGTTAAAGTTTTTAGTATTCAATTTACTAAATTCTTTAGCTGCTTTTCTAAAATCAGATTTTGATCTATAGAATTTATGATTGATTTTTTCTTGTATAACTTTAGCTACATTCCATAATAGAATAGATATTGACATTGATAAAAGCACTATCAAAATCTTCTCATAGAGTAAATGCATTTCTGGTCTTAATGGGTTTTTAAGAACTTCAATTGAGGTACCAGAAAAATGTAAATTAGGTATTTCCCATTCTATCATTGATAGTACATAAATGAATAAAATAACCGTAGAAATATAAACTATGTAAAGCCCTGTACTAACTAATAAATACTGATAATTCCTTTTTAATCTTATGTTTAGATCAAATACCCTATATAAACCCACCGAAACCATATAAGATATTGGAATCAATAATAGAGAAGCATATATGAGCTCACGTAATTTAAAGTATCCGAATTGGAAAAGAATTGTTTGTATAACAATCATCAAAAAAACTAAAGTATAGGAAAAACGAATTAATCTACCTTTTATCCAGTCTTTTTTAATCACTGCTTTTCTATGTATTATATTAGTCAAGAATATAAATATAGAAGTAGTTACTAGAAATAATAGAAATATTGAGCTTGATAAAAATTCTAGTGTTTTGGTTTCAATTATATTTATCCAAAAACCATAACTTAAACCTACTTGAAATAAGAAAAATATACTTGCAATTATATAGGGAGTAAGTATTATATATCTTTTTTCAGTCAGACCTACTAGATGTCGAGGGAAGTATTTCAAACTATGTAAAATAAGTGGTATAGATATAAACATTGCAAAATTTGCAAAATTTAATAAAAAGTGATCAAAGATGTTGTCTATTGAACTTAGGCCAACTAAACCTAGTGTTGAAACGAGTCCAAACATAATTAGTGATAGTGAAGTTATTCTAGCACCTCTAATTCTTGGTCGCTTTATTCCTATTATTTCGCCTAGAAAGAGTAAAAACATCCCACATATCATCATTAGTAATTGTGATAAATTAATACCGAATTTAGGTAAAGTTAGTTGTTTGCTGAACACTTTACCATCACGGTTAATCAAGTAATCAATAGTACTACCAGCACGACTACTTTTTATAATTCTGTCAGCTTGTTGAACACTTGTGAATGTTTGACCATTAATTTCTAATACAATATCTCCGCTACGTAATCCAGCTCTATCAGAAACACCATCTGGGAATACATAAGTTATAATAACGGAGGACTCTAAATTTTCTAAATAGAATTTATCCAAGTCACTAGAGGGAATCCTGATCTTTTGAATCTGTTGATTATTGAGATTTGCAATTTCTAATGAAATATTACTGTCAGAGTTTTTTCTTTTTTCCAATAACTCATATTGGTTAGCTATACTGTCCAAAGAGATATTATCTACACCAATTACGAAACTACCCACAAAAGTGCTATCGTAGTATTGATGTTTATTGTAATCATCAAACTCACCTTGAAGTTTAGAAATATAGATATCTGAGGGTGGAGAAATAAATAAATTCTCGTCACTTACAGTGGTAGCAAGTTTAACAAAATAAAAAGTCCCTAGCAGAACAAAGCAAAAGCTAAGTACCGAAACGAAGATTTGAAAATAAATTGGATTTTTATCCCAATATTTCACTTTTATTATGCTGTTGAGTGATTATAATCTTATCAATTTAATCAAAAAAATATTAATTATAGAATAGTTCTGTCATATTGCTAGAGCTATTTATATTTGAATTATTTATGTGATTTAGTTATTTTATCGAAATGTATAGATTTATTATTATATTTTTAATTTTCATTTCTACTTACTTGACCTCACAAAGTCAAATAGATAAGGATTTATGGATATTTGGCAAAGGGGCTTCACTCAAATTTGATTCACCAAGTAGTAGCCCATATTCTTTATCTGATGATTTTTTAATCAATTCAGTAGAAGCTGCTGCTACCGGTGTAGATCAAAATGGAAATCTTTTGTTCTATTCTGATGGGGTAAATATTTGGAATAGCAAACATAATATAATTTATAACGAATTATTAGGATCACAAGAAGCGGCTCAAGGAATTTCTATATTCAAAGATCCAAGTAATGACAAAATGTTCTTGCTTATTACTGCACATACCTCAGCTTTTCAAGACGGATCTTACCTCTATAAGCTTGATTTTACTAATAGTATCGACGGTGAAGTTTCAAAGGTTGTTACTCATCTTGATAGTTCTGAAAGAAGTTATGAGCGAGTTGAGATAGTCAGACACATCAATAAAAAAGATTTATGGGTTGTGATAAACCCACATGTACCTGATAGTACCTCCTATATTATATATCTTTATAAAGATGGTGAGCTAACTTACCAAAATAAATATATTAGTAAGATGAAGCGTAATTTTAATAAAGGATATCTTAAAGTTGCTCCAAATCAGAATATACTTGTTTCCGCTGATTATGATGGTAATGAGATAGAATTCGCATTATTTGATAATGGTACAGGTAGTATCGATAAAATGAAATTATTATCAACATCAGTATTTGAAACTGGAGTTTATGGGTTGGAATTTTCTGAAAACTCAATGAACTTATATTTGACTACTTATCAACTCGACTCTACTCAAGATGACTATTTTTTCTCACGATGTTTTCAGATGGACGTTAACTCTTATGTTTACGGTGATAATTTTCTATACAATGAAATAGTTGATTTCGGACATAATAGAGGCGATGGTGGTATGTGGGCTCTGAAAAGAGGTATAAATAATAAAATTTATATTGCTCGAGAAAATAAATCTTATTTGTCAGTAATTGAATCTCCTAATAATTGGGGTTCAGCGTGTAAGTACAAAGAATTAGGTCCAAGCATCACTACTAATAATGATAAATCTTTAGTTGGTTTACCGGATACTGGCCCAGGTAAATATGAAGAAGAGTATGAAATAATTGATTTAAACATTTGTTTAGGTGGTCAACTGTACTATAATCCAGAATTAGAATTGGATTACAACAGGTATAAATGGATGGGAATGTTTAGACTTTTTGAAACTAGAGCTTTAACAATCCCAAATGTTAGAATATCTGATTCAGGTATCTACTATCTAAAAGATAGAATAACTAATGAAATCGCAATGGCAATCAGATTAAATGTAGGTATTGCTACAGACATAAATTTTGAAACTGAACCAGGGGCATTAGTATGTAATATAGATACTGTTAATATTAAAGTTACAGCTCATTTTGATGAGTACTTATGGTCGACAGGTAGTAAAGATAGTTCGATAAAAGTAACTGAATCTGGTAAATATTTTCTGACAGCAACTAATCAGTATGGTTGTGTTGTTAGGGATTCAATAAGTATATATTTTGTACCATCTCCATCATTTGAGATAGAAAAAGAAATACTTGATTGTCAAGATTCGTTCAGATTATCTTGCAGTGACAAATATGATAATTACCTTTGGTCTACTGGCGATACAACTCAATCAATAATCGTAACTGAATTAGGTACTTACTCATTAAAGGTATTTTTATCTGATGACTGTTTTACAGAAGAAACGATAACTATTGAAAGTATAAACAGAGAACCTAACATCAATTTCCCCTTAGGTTCTTTTATTTGTGAAGACGAAATAATAGAAGTTGAAATTACAAACCCACATCCAGATTGCATTTACTTATGGAGTAATAGTAGTAAAACCTTAGAAACTGCTTATGCTAAACCTGGAAAATATTGGGTAACAGCTGAAGACACAATAACTGGTTGTAAATTCAAAAAAGAATTCAGAATATATTCAGGTGAAGATTTTGAATTAAACATCATACCGGTTTACGATTGTGAAAGTAATAGTATTTGGCTTACTTCAAATGCTGATACTATATCATTCAACTATTACTGGTCAACTAATAGTAACAATGATACTATAAAAGTAGAACAAGAAAAATACTATACGCTTAGAGTTGAGTCCAAAACTGGTGATTGTGAATTTAGTGATAACATACTTGTAGAAGGATATAGTTATCACGATTTGAAGTTAGATTTCCCAGAAGGCAAAACTATATGCGAAGGTGAAGAACTAGTAGTAAATATTAAAAATCCACACCCTAGATATAGATACTATTGGAGTAATGGAGATCAAGGCGTATCAGCAAATATTAATACTGCAGGTGTGCACACAGCTTACGGTATAGATACAGTTACAAAATGTATTAAGACCCTAGATTTTGAAATATTTGAACTAACGGATTTCAAGCTTGAAATAAGTGAAAGCTTTGATTGTGATAATTCTACTAATATTTTAACTTCTAATGCTGATAAAAGTATTTTTGATTTTGAGTGGTCAACTGGCTCCACTTCAGATTCCCTATATGTTACTAAGATTGGAACTTATTCACTTAAGGTTAGTACCAAATCTGGTTGTACATATTTTGACACTATTGAAGTTACCAAAGTCAGAAGTTTTGATCTGGATATAGTATCATATCCAAGTGATACTATTTGTGCGCCAGGTGAAGTAATACTAAAACTCAGTGATAAGTCACCTCTAATAACTTCCCAACAATGGTCAACTGGTTCACGAAAAGACTCAATAATTGTTACTAAATCTGGTAGATATATTCTTGAAGCAAATGATAAGAATTTCTGTTATATCAGAGATACTGTTTTTGTCGAGATAATAGAACCACCAATAATAGATATTTCAAGCAGTAAAGGGGATTTGATTTGTGAAAGTGAACAGACAATACTATCCGTTGAAGGTCTTTCTAACTTATCAAACTATACTTACAATTGGTCTAATGGAAAAAACTCACCTTCGATAGTTGTAAATACTGCTGGTACATACGAACTAATAGTAAGTGTGAAGGGAAGCGATTGTTCGGATACAGCTAGTTTTACTCTGAATACAAAACCAGCACCCGAAGTAGAAATCAATGGGAAACTAAACTTTTGCGAAGGTGAATCATCAATACTTTATGCTAACTATGACTATGGTGAATTGAAATGGAATACCGGAGAAACTACAGATAGTATAATAGTTAATAGTCCAGGAGTTTACTATGCAATAGTAGATGGTAAGTTAGGGTGTATTACTAGCGATACTGTATCAGTTACAATTAATAGTAATCCCGAGTTTGAGATACTTGGTGAGAATACTATTTGTTATGGTGATACCACTCAACTATTATGCGATAAAATATTCGATGAATACTTGTGGTCAACTGGTTCAACTGACAATTCGATAGATGTAACCGCCTCTGGAGTTTATAAGTTAACAGTTACAGATACTAATGGTTGTTCGACTACAAATAGTTTTAGTGTATTTATGTATCAAGAATCCTTCTATGTAGATAAAGTTGGAATTACGAAAGACAGTTTATTAATTGGAGAAGAGACGGAGTTTACCTTTACAATTAATAATACAAGCGTATTTAATGAAAATTATAGGTTTTCTTATAGCAACATAGACGAACTAGTTAATGTTTATGATAATGAGCCTTTTACTTATAAATCTAAAGTAAAAGCAAATAAACTCGGTCCTAATTCTTTTGAAGTGTATATTAGATACGACGGAAAACCACTAGGAAACTGTTCAAATGATACAGTTATAGAGATTAACTATACTGTATATACTGTCCTTAAAGCAAAATTAGCAGATGAGTATTACACTTACATCAATGAAGAATATGAATACCCAGTTTCATTTACTTCTGATATACCATTGGATTTGAGATTGTCATTTGATTTGAACCTAGCTAGTAGTATATTCTATATTCAGAATCCCATACCATTTGACGATGAAGTTAGTATATCTAATAAATGGGATACAACTCTAGTAGGTAAAACATTACTTGGTGCACCTTTCAAGCAAAAAACTTATTTCAATAGTATTTCAACTGATAATCCTTATGTAATAATAGACACTACTAATGGTAGTATAGAAATAGGTCAGGTATGTCTGAATGATAAGAGATTAATTAATATTGACTCATATAAAGGCGTTGATATATACCCTAACCCAGCTGCAGATTATTTGACCGTTGACCTAATAGATAATAGCACAAGAGAATTTAGAATCTCAATAATCAACGAAACAGGTGCAGAAGTTTACGACAGTACAATGGAGATAAATGATAACTCCAGAATTGAAATAGGTAATCTACCTAGTGGTTCATATATATTACAACTTCAATCTGATATATGGTCTGAAACTTTCAGATTCAATAAGGTAAAGTGATGAGTGATAATTGAAATTTAAAACGCTTTAAGTAACTGGAATAAAGAAAGTAAATTAATAACTGATATGTAAGACTTTAACCCATAATGATATATATTAAATTCGTTAATAATTAAAAAATGGAATCTAAAGGAGTAATAAAAGATAAATGAAAATTTTAATAATAGTCATATTAATTTATTGTAGCAATACAAATTTAATTTCAAAACAAAATTTTAGAGGGAAACCTTGCTTCGATATTCATGAATTAATAACGTACACAAAAATATACAAATATAACCTCGGGTTTAGCAAGAATATCATTGCGAAAGGAACAGATTTTCAAATATTTGATGATTTCATCTATATTGATTATCAAGAATCAAGGATTCTAGAACATATAAAGAATGATAATGAAAATTTTATTAGGAAAGAAATTGGATTAGACACAGGCCAAATAGGGGATGAAAGTTATTTTTATTTTTACGAATTATCTAACATAATCGATACTAGTTCAACTATTAATACATTGATTTTCTATAAACAATTTAATGAGTATATTATTCTTGCTGAAGTATACCTAAGAGATATTTCTAAGAATTTTACTTTGTCCTCAAAGATTAAAGGGATAATCGAATTAAAAGGTTTAGATGGATTTGATATCTCTTATTTTGACTCGATTAATAGATATTATTTATTTAAATGTGATTCTGAGAGTGGTCTAAACTATTTGGGATTCTATTTTGAAGCGCACTTACCATAACATCGCCTTTATTGATTTGGCTTCGTCTCCAACGACACAAAGTTATAGGAAAATTGGCAGTAACTATAAAAAACTTATTAGTAAAAGATTCTATAACACATAACGAACATACACTGAATTTATACCAACACTACTACTACGACGGTATGGGCAATAGAGTGCTAAAAGTAGGTAGCGGTAAACTAGACCCGACTGTAGCAGGCACAGATCCTATTGTATTCCACTGTAACGAACATATAGCGGCCACTGGTTGTGCACCATGTCAGGAAGACCTGAACGTAAGAGGTTACTATTATGCTCGTGAGGCGGGTGGTAAAGTACTAGCAACATACGAGACAAGTCCAGAGGGTGTAACGGGTATGGGCTCTAGTTGCTATGCAGCATACTATTACCAAGACCTAAAAGAATGGTATATCTATGGTTCAGAATCAGATGGTCGGATATCTGTGCTCAAACCTTATGTAAATGAGTTTACAGACCACTTACATAAAAACGCTATTCATCTTTTTGACCAAGCCGAACCTTATGCTATGAAAGATACAATCATAGAATACCAAGCAAATACAATCGGCTCGTTCACCTCAAACGCACGAATAACAGGGCACAAAGAATATGAGATAAAGGACCACCTAGGTAACGTACGAGCGGTAATCAGCGATGTGAAGAACCCACATAATCTATCTTCTTCAATAAGTAGTTGGACTTTTACCGCAGAAATTCGTAATTTGAACAGTTACTTTCCGTATGGAATGGAATTACAAGGTGGGGCTTATGCCTCTATCGGTAACTATGGCTACGGTTACAACGGTATGGAAAAGGATGATGAGCTGAAGGGGAGTGGGAAGACTTACACAACTAAATATAGACATGGTGATGTAGCTTTAGGTACATGGTGGAAAAGAGATCCATTAGAAATGGATTATGCAGGCTTAAGCCCATACACTATGATGGGTAGTAATCCTATCAGATTTATTGACCCTCATGGGCTTTTTCAGGAAGATCCGAATGAAAATTTATCCCCAGGAGAGGAAGTAGGAGAGACAGCAGAATGGGAGGGTGAAGAAGTAATATGGGATGGTAATTCTTGGGACTATAGTACTGGCGAAGTAATTGTAGAAGCAGAGAGGGAAAATTACGATGTATTTAAAAATTTAGGAATGGAAGTATTAGGTTTAGTAAATTCTGTAGTATCAAATGCTTTTTGGCAACCAACGAATATCATTTCAGTTGATGGGATGGAGGATTTCTTTAATGTTGAGTTTACAGAAATTCAGAAACAATACTTTGCAGAAGGAGAGACGGAAGGGCATTTAGTGACACTTGCTATTGTTGCAGCTGAAGCTGTTGCAGGTACGACTCTTGAAGTAGGAGGTGGAGTAGCAGCTATACCCTCTGGGGGTAGTTCGTTATTAGTAACTGCCGCTGGTGTTACTATTTCAGCACACAGTGCAGGAGCATTAGCAGTAGCAACCGCAAAGCTTTTAGAGGCCCAGCAAAAGTTAGATTTGATGTATTCTTATGGGCATAAGAACTTTGAGAAAATGGGGAATCCTAAAGGGGGTAAAGGGTCGACTCCAGAGAAACGAATTAGGGATGTTGCAACTGAGTTAAAAATTAAAGATAAACATGGTTTCAGTAAATTTGTACATGGTAAGAAAGATTTTGATTTAAGACCAAGCACAAAAAACTATAGTTGGGAAGAAGTAATGGAATTAGGAAGAGAGTTTTTAGAGAAAAATAAATAATAATTAAACATTTATAGGACTTGCATGAATAAAGAACTTATTCGCGAAGAGTTAAGATTTAACTTTCTTATTCATAATCTAGACAAACTTAATAAAAGTGCGCTACAATCTTACTTAAAGGACAGTAATTTAGATTATTCTATAAAAAAAAATAAGAAGATTGAGTTATTAGTAATAAAAGACATTGACAAATTCTTCAATAGTGATTTTATTTTGGGAGCAATTAGTAGATTTCAAATTGATAAGATGAATTATGAAATATTTATAAAGGTTACAACTGATTATTCTCCTTTATACTTAGAACTACCCAAAGTGATAAAAGATATATATAGAAAGATTGGGTGTAAGATGAGAATTTCATTTATTTTGGATTATTAAAAATGGAAAAGGAAAATTTTAATTATAAAGTTGAAAGAGAGAATGGGAATTATGATACAATTGAATTCTACATAATGTTGTCAAATTTTACTGATGAAAAATTAGAAGAAATATTAGAAGATTTATCAACTTTTAAATTAATTAAAATGAGTAGAAATAAAGGTTTTACAGATGTTTATATCTGTGAACTGAATGAAGATATCAATATCAATCCGATTATGAGTATTATTAGTAAATATAAATTAACTGAAAAAGATTATGGATTGTACATAGATATAACTTCTGTTTACTCTGATAATGATTTATATTGTCCAACAGGAATAGCTAAAATATATCAAAAGCTAGGAGGTTTTATTTACATCGCGAATGGTACGTAACTAGTGAAAATTATTGATTCACAAGAGATGAATTAACCACTTTCGAAACTACACCTGACGGCAAAGGAATACCAGCAACATTTATGCTCCCATATTAAAACTTGGATATAGTAGAATGGTACATATATGGTTCAGAATCAGATGGTCGAATATCTGTTCTGAAACCTTATGTAAATGAGTTTACAGATCACTTACATAAAAATGCGATACATCTTTTTGACCAAGCCGAACCTTATGCTATGAAGGACACAATCATAGAATACCAAGCAAATACTATAGGCTCATACACCTCAAACGCTCGAATAACTGGTCACAAGGAATATGAGATCAAGGACCACCTAGGCAACGTACGAGTAGTTATCAGCGATGTGAAGAACCCACATAATCTATCTTCTTCAATAAGTAGTTGGACTTTTACAGCAGAAATTCGTAATTTGAACAGTTACTTTCCGTATGGAATGGAATTACAAGGTGGGGCTTATGCCTCTATCGGTAACTATGGCTACGGTTATAACGGTATGGAGAAAGAGCAATTCCCCTCTTTAAGCAACGCGAAAGAGGGGTGGATCACGCCAAAGGCGTGAGACGGGGTGTTAAGTTATTAAAAATAATGCTAGCCCCTAATCCTTCCCTAAAAAATAGTACTTATAGAACAATACCTCAGGTATAAGCAAAAAGATTAGTGATAGAGTGTCTTGAGTGAAGTAAATAGTATTCCAGCTATCAGGGTATATTAATGAAGCTAGAGTACCCGTAATAGCCCAGCCAATAGTAAAGAAGAGCAGTACAATAGCCACGGCCATAAGTCCATCTTTCAATCCACCTTCTTGCCAGCTTTTAGTAAAAGCAAATAAAGCCCCTAATAAATGCAATTCAAATATTATTATTTCTATCATTTTGATTAACTTTAAAGTCTGAAAAAAACAACAATTGAAAATGATAAAAACAGAAAATTTCATCATTCTAATTTGTAATACTCCAAATATAGATAATGCAAAACAAATAGCTCACAAACTTGTAAAAGAAAAGTTGGTTGCTTGTGTGAATTTATTCTCTGGCGTTACCTCTATCTACGAGTGGGAGGGCGCTATAGAGGAAGAGTCAGAGGTTACAATGGTTATAAAAACTTTAAGTGAGTATAGAGAAAAAGCGGAAGAAACCATATTAGAACTTCATCCTTATGATACTCCAGAGATTATTCAGATAGATGTACCTACCTCGAATAGCAAATACTATGATTGGTTAGTGGGAGTTCTTGATAATTGAAAGAGTTTGTACCTATTAACAAAAGAAATGAAGATGAAAGACCTAGAGAGAAGTTATTAGCATTTGGTCCAGAAACACTAACGGATGCTGAGTTAATAGCAATATTAATCAATAATGGAACTCGTAACAAATCAGCAATAGATTTAGCTCGTGAGCTATTAACTAATCACGATGGAAACTTGTTCGAACTAACAAAGTGCGAATTAGAAAGCTTCAAAATACTTGATGGTATCGGTGATGCCAAGGCTACTATATTAGCTGCAGCTTTTGAGTTAGGCAAACGTATTAAAATAGCTGATTTGAATATACAAGATAAGATTACTTCACCTGAAAAAATTGGTAAATACTTCGTGCATAAACTTGCTTCTGAAACCGTCGAGAAATTCTATGCCGTTTACTTATCTACTGCGAACAAGATTATAAAAGAAAAGCAGATAACAAGCGGTACACTAAACGCTAGTCTTGTACACCCAAGAGAAGTCTTTAAGACAGCTATTAGTGTTTCTGCAAATGCTATAATATTAGTTCACAATCATCCAAGCGGTAATAATACCCCTTCGAAAGAGGATATAGCTATTACCAATCAGCTAATAGAAGCTGGAAAAATAATGGATATAAGAATTCTTGACCATCTGATAATAGCTGGAAACAGTTTTTATAGTTTCAGGACTCAAGGACTTATATCATAAAAGTATTGAGTAATCGTCGTTTAATCACTAATAAAATCATAGTAAATAGCGTATATGGGAAAATTTCAATTAGTTTCTAATTATAAGCCATCCGGAGATCAGCCAGCGGCAATAGATCAACTTACCGAAGGTTTGGAAAGGGGAGACCGTGATCAGGTATTACTTGGTATTACGGGGTCTGGTAAAACATTTACTATATCAAATGTTATTGAAAGAGTTCAAAAACCTACATTAGTAATATCTCCTAATAAGACTTTAGCTGCACAGTTATATAGTGAACTGAAAGGGTTTTTCCCTAATAATTCGGTAGAATATTTTATTTCTTATTATGACTATTATCAACCTGAGGCGTATGTTGCGTCTTCTGATACTTATATAGAAAAAGATTTTTCCATCAACGATGAAATAGATAGACTACGTCTTAGAGCTACTAGCTCATTAGTAGAAGAAAGGAGAGATGTAATAGTTGTTGCATCTGTAAGTTGTATATATGGTATTGGTCAGAAAAGTGATTTCAAAGATCTACTTTTTCCTATAAAAGTAGGGCAGAAAATCACTAGAAAAGAACTTCTATATAAGCTTCAAGAATTGTATTTTGAAAGAAATGATTTTGATTTTAAGCGTGGTACATTCAGAGTTAGGGGAGATGTAATTGATTTGATTCCAGCATCACAAGTAAAAGAAGGCATTAGAATTGAGCTTTTTGGTGATGAAATAGAAAATATCTACTATATAGACACTACAACAGGTAAAGTGACTGGTAAAGAAGATTTAACTACTATATATCCTGCCAAACTGTTTGTTACAAACGAAAATCAGTTGATCAAAGCAATGACTGATATTAAAGATGAACTATATGAACGATTAAAAGTACTAAGAGCTGAGGATAAATTAGTAGAAGCTCAGCGTTTAGAACAGCGAACACTATTTGACTTAGAAATGATGAAGGAGGTAGGGTATTGCTCGGGTATTGAGAATTATTCTATGCACATGGCTGGTAGAACATTCGGCGATAAGCCTACTTGTCTGATAGACTACTTCCCTGATGATTTTATAACTATTATTGATGAAAGCCATATAACAGTACCCCAGATTAAAGCTATGTATAGTGGTGATAAAAAGAGAAAAACCACTCTAGTTGATCATGGTTTCAGATTACCATCTGCCCTTGAGAATAGACCATTACAATTTGATGAATTCAGAAACACTACTAAACAGACTATATACGTAAGTGCAACACCATCAGATTACGAATTAGAGCAATCTGATGGTGTATTCGTAGAGCAGATCATTCGTCCTACTGGCTTGCTTGATCCACTAATTTCGGTAAGACCTATCGCAACTCAAATAGATGATTTGGTAGGCGAGATAAGAATTCGAATAATGAAAAATGAAAGAGTCTTAGTAACTACTCTTACTAAGAAAATGTCTGAAGATTTATCTGACTACTTATTTAATTTGGATATCAAAGTTGCATATATACACTCTGATATTGATTCTTTAGAAAGGGTAGAGATCATTCGTGATTTTCGTCTTGGAGAATATGATGTTTTGGTAGGTGTAAACTTACTTAGAGAAGGATTAGATATGCCCGAAGTTTCGCTAGTAGCAATATTAGATGCTGATAAAGAAGGTTTCTTACGTTCAGCAAGTGCATTACTACAGACCGCAGGTAGAACTGCCCGTAATGTGAACGGTTTGGTAATACTATACGCTGACAAAGTAACCAAAGCAATGAAAGTACTGATAGATGAAACGAATAGACGTAGAGAAATTCAAACAGCTTACAATGAAAAGCATGGTATTGATCCGAAAACAATTTATAAATCTCTCGAAGAAATTCTAGAATCTACGTCAGTAGCTGATGTCCAAAAAGCCAGAAAAGGTAGAATGGCTGTGAAAGAGAATCTGAAGCAAATAGCAGCAGAGCCTACTATAGAATATATGTCTGAAGATCAAAAAGCGGATCTATTAGAACAAATGTTTGTAGAGATGAAAAAAGCTGCTATAGATTTGGATTTCGAAAGGGCTGCTAATCTTAGAGATGAAATTGCTAGAATAAAAGCTGACGAAGCTGTTAATTCTTAATGAATTTTGCTACCGAATAACCGTTACTTGTTTTTAATCTGACAAAATAGACACCTGTAACCAAGCTATTCAAATCTATTTTATCGAGTGATATTCCTTTTTCTCCTTCAGTAATATCTGTTTTGAATTTTAAATTTCCTTCGATATCATAAAGTTCATAATGATAACTAGATTCTTTCGTGAAAAGTTTTTCTACTATTAGTAATGATAAGTTCTCAAAATAGGCATTTGTGATTCTATTAGTTGATTCTAATGAGTAAAGAACTTCAATCCCATTAGTATCTTGATTTGTTCGTGTAGTATATATTCTAACTTTACCATCACCTTCTCTTCCGTCTGCCCAAACAGGTATTGCCTGTTCATCTTGAAAGATCAACATATTGTATTCACCAATCCCAAAGCTACTATTGTTTAAGCCAACCTCTCTGAAATCTGTTGGAATTGTAGTCATTTTTCTTGGTTCAGTAAAAGATATTCCACCATCATAAGAAAATTGTATAACGTAATCAGAATGAATATCAAAATTCACGTCTTCATTTCTATCATAATAGCTTACTGCAATTACACCATTTTTATTTATAGCTAAACTAGGATAGTATTGTGATACAGCTCTACTATTTAGCTCCCTATTAAGAATTTTTGCTTTCTCCCATCGTTTTCCTCCATCAGTAGAGCGCGAAAAGTAAATATCCATTTTTTTACCTTCATTTCTAGAAACACCATTTGCATTCCAAATAGCATATAGATTATTCTTATATTTACTTGTTGGTTTATTATCAGCAACTATAAGCGGAGCCGGGTAAAGTCTCCTGGAAGTAATACCTACAATTGTATCAATTGAACCAGATTGATCTAATATTGATTTCGGCATAGTTAAACTGCTTACATAACTTACGCTTTTGAACGAATTTCCATTATCCGTTGATTTAGAATGAAGCAGCAGCATTTCTTTATTTCTATAAAGCTCCAAATACATAATGTGTAAATCTTGCTTTTCATCTACAGTTATAGTACTAAATTGAGTCAATGCAGATAGTGTAGAGCTCACTTTTACAGGATCATCAAACTCTGCTTTATCATTTGATAGTTTGGACACATATATGGCTGAATTTTGACCAACTGTTGTACTTTCAATAAATGTGTATGATACAAAAAGATCATTATTTCTATTTACTGTTAGCCATTGCTTATCTGCCATTTTAATTAAATTTACATTACTACTATTAACGAAATGAGTGATATAAGGTTTTTCAGGTTCTATCCATGTTCTACCTCCGTCATCTGAGTAAGCCCACAGAAGAGCTGTATGAATTTTCTTGTCTGAAGTTTGGAATAAATTGAGCCAAGTTAAGTAAGCTCTACCTCTGTAATCAAACGCTAATACTGGATCCCCACCACCTAAAATACTTACATTATCATAACCAATTGGATTCGTTCTGTAATCACTCAAATTCCAAGTTAATCCTGAATTAGTTGTATAATAAATAGAGCAAAATAACTCTGGGTTAGACTTATTATCATTTTGAAATATAGGTGAGATGATTATGTTATTTGAGTCAGATGGGTTAATAGCAGCATGAACTTCGGATTCGACCTCATAATCCCTTAATCTAGATAGCTCGGTTTCTTCTGTATCCATTGTGCGATTATTAAGTTTCTGGGGTTCTAAGACACGTTTAGAAGATTCGAATTCATTTCTATCAAATCTATATGTTAGAGAATCAGGATGGAATCTAAGCTCTCTTTGTATCATATTCATTGGTTGTGAAACAACCAAATATGGAATAAATACGTATAATATTA
>JAUHXN010000319.1 GCA_030426865.1 bacterium
CATTTTAAGAAATCATCAATACTTATGGTGTTCCAAGATATAAAGAAGTAAATCCAGGTTACTTTGCTTTAATTTGGTTTCCTTATATGTTTGGTACTATGTTTGGAGATGCTGGACATGGATTTTGCTTGATTTTATTGGCCCTATCTTTTTATATGAGTAATGAAAATGAAAATATTAATAAAGTAAAAAGTTCAATAACATATGATAATTTAGATAGACCCAAAGTAGTTTCAACTAATTCAGGTTTTGATGATATCTATTTTAATGATTTTGAATTAGATGAAGGTTTAGTTCAAAACACTTATTCAGAACAATTTAGCCATACAGGTAATAAATCTATTGAAATTGAATCTCTTTATCCACCACTTTCACCAATAACTCCTGAACAGTCTTTTATTATAGATAATGTTAAAGTTTCGGAAAGTTATATCCAGCAAGGTGCAATTGTACGTTTCTGGGCTAAAATTGAATCGGAAGACTTTTGTGAAAATGGAGCATTTTCTTTAGGTTATTTCTTTAATACCGATGTTCCTACACTATTCCTTAATAATTTGATTCCGAAAACTAAAACCGGAGAATGGTATTTATTTGAGGTCCAATTCCCCAGCTATTTATTTTCAGGTAGGACATATTCAGATGTAATCTCATTTCAGGTTTCTAATATTCTGCATACATGTTTGACTGTTCCTGAAGAATCAACAATTTATCTGGATGACATAATAGTAAAACCGATGAATTCTACAAGTAATTGTTATATTTATGATTTATCGAATTATAGAATTACGGCCACTTTAGATAATAATCATTTTGCGAGTATTTTACAGTATAATGAAAAAGGACAGGTAGTTAGAAATATTATTGAGACATATAGAGGAATGAAAACTGTAACGGAATCTCAATTCAATACGCCAAGGATTGGTAGACCTCAATTAGAATCTAACCCTCAGGGAGTTATTAACAATCAAGCTAATAATTATAAAACAAATCTAAGAATAGGCGCTTCTGATCTAATAGATTTCAAAAAGAGTAAACCTAAAGATCAAAAGATTAACTCTAAATTTAATTTATTAGATTTTAAATTATCACAAGATTCTACTAATATAAGATTCTTTAAGCTTGAAAATGAGTCTGCTCCAGATACTTTAAGTAAAGGAAAATCAATTTTTGAATCAAAATATGAAGAATTAAATAATATTAAAAGTAATGATATTATAAAGAATTTACCAAATGATAGTACTGAAATTAATTTTAAACAAATTCAAAGTTTAGATAGTTTAAAGGTAAAGGATATATTGGATGAAGGAAATATAAAGAGTAGAAAAAATATTAAAAGAGGTAAATAAAATGAGACTTTTACTATTTATATTATCACTTTTGGCTACTATTCTTTTACAATTTTATAATTTAGAATCACAGACGTCTGGTAAACAGAATGTAATAATGTATAATTATAAACAAGAAGCTTTTAATCTGACTCAAGCAATTTCTAAAAATGATTTTAATCTATTAAATGTATTAGAAGAAGACAGAAGGTTGAGGTATGAACCAGCGCCAGCAGATGAGGACTGCTTAGAAGAGAGATTAGATAAAGCTGAATTAATAGTTACATATAAAAATGGATTAGTTGATTATGAGAATGGATTACCTTCACCTATAATAAACAGTAATGCCATTATCAGTATTGAATATAGAGATAATAATGGACTAATTTATACTGAATTATGCACCTTAAATATTAAAGTTGACCAATCTCAACAAATTTACGAACCTGAAGTTATAAAAGTAATTGATGTCTTAAAGTATATTGTAGAAGACGATGTTGTAGAATTTTTAATTGTAAATATAAGTGGAACTCATCATAATGATGATTTTATTGATATAGAATTAAGAATTGAAAGATCAGTAAAACCAGTTTATTCTTATAACCCGACACTACCAATTATTGAAATTTTGGAACCCACAATGGAAGACTTTTCAAGTTCTCCGCCCAATACCAATAATTTACACCCACATATCGATTTTAAATGGAAATTAATAAATTATTGTGAATCTGATGAAATTCCAATTTATCAATTACAATTACTAAGATTATATAATTTTGATAAAAGTACAACTAGTGACCCAAAAGAAATAAATACTCGTGTTAACTGGGACAATGCATTGACAATTGAAGTTGATGGTACAAAAAATGATTCAAAAATAATTACAAAAACTATATCAGTTGTAGAAGGAACGGGCTATTATATATGGAGGTTAAGACCAATTGGTGATTTTTATAAAAACCACTCACAACAATTCAACGAAAATATTGGTGGTTTAGCAGATAATAGAAATTGGGGTCCATGGATTTATCCTATATATCAGAATGGTACAGCTCTAGAATTACAAAATGGCACTGAGTTCTATATAGATGATCCAACATTATTAGAAGGCGGCTTCTTTTACGAACAGTTTGATTCAGATAAAAACTGGGCATATGATAGAATATTTACAGAAAATGGAGATGAAAGCCAAGTTACAGAAGGTATAACGTATTATGATAATTTAAATAAACAAAGACAATCACAATATTACTCTTCAGAAGAAGAAAGTAAAGTTGTTTCTCAAACTGTATATGATTACTCTGGAAGACCTGCCATACAAACATTATCTGTACCATTTGATGCGTTTGCTAATGGTCCTTTGGGTTATCAATCAAGTTTTGCTTTAGGATTAGGCAATATCTATAGTGCTTCAGACTTTGATAATGGTATTCCAAACCATATTAATGAAAATAGGTTTAACCCGAACCCAGTTATATATTCAGATCTTCAAAATTACTACGATGGTAGTAGTACTGATAATAGTAGTACTGCTAGAGGTGTTCTAAATGAAGAAAGAGTGCCTTCTTCAGCTATGAATTCAAATTCTACAAATTTCTATCCTTATGTTAGAACGTTGTATGATAACACTCCTCAAAGTAATGTGAGATCAGTCTCTGGTGTAGGCGAAGCTCTTTCAATTGGGTCGAACTCCACTCTAGCCGATAGAACTATCAGATTATATGGTGGTTCAGCAAGTGAAGAAGAGTTATTACCTCTTTTGGGAGATGAAACACCTAGAGATAATGCAATTAGG
>JAUHXN010000030.1 GCA_030426865.1 bacterium
CACAAGCAATTGCTGCAAACAATGCAGGTGCTACTTATGTTTCTGTATTTATGGGTAGATTAGATGATATGGGTCACGATGGTAATCAAGTTGTTGACGAAGTAGCAGAGATATGGGATGTTAATGGTTTCGAATCGCAAATCATTGCAGCATCAATTAGACACCAAGGTCACCTAATTGCATCAGCAACTGCTGGAGCGGATATTGCAACTGTACCATATAATGTGCTTATGCAATCTATTAAACATCCTTTAACTGATGCTGGACTTGAGAAATTTCTTGCTGACTACAAACATATGCAAGCTGAAAAAGCCAAAGTCAAAGTTGCTGATCAATAGCATTCATTTGAGAATCTAAAACATGTAAATAAAGAGAGATGCGTTATTGCATCTCTTTTTTTTTAAATTCTATTAACCATTATAATTGGTGAATGAGTTGATTATTTACCTTTTGAAATCTTATATTATACGTTTCTTGCTTCTTCCATTTTTCTTATTTAGATTTGTATTCCCGTTGGAGGTGCTGACCGAGTTAATTGGTCGGCTGAGATAAAACTCCTTGCACCTGATCAGGTTAGTACCTGCGTAGGAAAACGGTGGAATATACACCCACTTATATCTACAAAGCATTTTTTGCTCATCAGGGCTCTCAAACGGATTTAGTAATTTATTAATAAATCTTTATAGGGCTATATATGTTTAAAAAGCTAATTTTACTTGGAGTAGTTTGCTCCTTTTTCAACCTTAGGGCTGAAGATAAAGACACTATCAAAACGTATCAAGCACCGTCTATCACGGTGACTTCGACTAAAGCAAAGGAGAGACAATCACCTGTCCCATTCTCCGAGATTACAGAGGCAGAATTAGAGAAAACCACTTCTAATATAGATTTGCCTAACTTACTTCAAACTATGCCATCTATATACACGTTCACCGAAAATGGTAATGGTATTGGTTATACAAATCTACGATTACGTGGTTTCGACCAAAGACGTATTTCAGTATTAGTTAACGGTATCCCACAAAACGACCCAGAAGACCATAATGTATATTTCATCAACCTTTCTGATTTGCAAGAGAGTTTGGGTGAAGTTCAAGTACAGCGTGGAGCAGGGCTTGCTAACTACGGAGCGGCTGCTATAGCAGGGAGTATTAACCTAACAACTTCAGCGTTCATCAACAATCCTGGTATTCGACTTTATGCTGGTAATGGATTTCAAGAATTTAGCGGAAGCGATATAATCAAGTCTAATACGAACAAGCTAAAACTAGAATATTCATCGGGTTTAGTTAACGAAAAATACGCTTTTTATGGAAAAATGAGTCAGATAAATTCCGAAGGATATAGAGACCAATCCTTTGCGTATCTAAATAGCTATTTCCTATCAGCTATTCGTTTTGATGAAAAGTTGAAGACGCAAGTAAATATATATGGAAGTTCACAAAGAGATGGACTTTCTTACGTAGGTTTACCAAAAGACTATATCACTGATCCGGTAAAGCGTAGAGAGAACTATAGCTATTGGGAATATGGTGCAGATGGACGAGAATTTTCTTGGGGTGCCAATACAAGAGATCAAGAAGTTGAAGAGTTCAGCTCACCCCATATAGAGCTATTAAATGACTGGTATATAACTGATAATCTAACTTTAAAATCATCACTTTACTACTTCGAAGGTAATGGATATTTTGACTTTAATGGAGCTGGCTATACTGATTCATCTAGCTTCGGTTTCGATAAAGTTTACCCAGGAGCTACTAGCCCTGGCAATCCAATAATAAGAGCTTGGGTTGGCAATAAGCAAGGTGGTTGGATTCCTCGTTTGGTTTGGGAAACTGAAGGCAATGTACTAACAACTGGTGCCGAGATACGTATTCATCGTTCAGACCACTGGGGTAAACTTCAATATGCTGAAAACCTACCCGAAGGATATGACCCAGACTACAAGTTCTATGAGTATGAAGGTTTTAGAGACATCTTTTCAGCATTCGCTCGAAATCAATATCAGATAAATGAAGATTTGATGGTAAGTGGTGAAGCGCAATTAGTCTATCACTCATATCGTATAGCTAATGACAAATTTGCTGGTACTGTGAACCCATATCCAAATGCAGAAGGAGTGGCAACGAGTGAAAGTGAAGACCTATTCAATGTAGAGTATTTATTCTTGAATCCTAGAGTTGGTGTTAACTGGAACTATACCCCTGAACAGAATGTATATCTATCGGCTGCATACACACAAAGAGAACCAAGAATGACGAATCTCTACAATGCAAGTAATGCTTGGGATGGCGCTAGACCACAGTTCAGAAGAGTACCTATCGGTAATGAAACCTTGGGGTATGATTTTACAAGCCCGTTAGTTAAACCTGAGAAGATGCTAAACATAGAAACTGGATGGAATTATATCTCTGAGACGTATAATTTATCAGGGAATATATATGTTATGGATTTGAGAGATGAGTTAGTGAAAAGTGGTCAGTTAGATCAGTTCGGTGCACCGATAGATGGTAATGCTGAACAGACTTTGCACTATGGAATCGAGCTCGAGGCAGGAATGAAAGCATTCGATAATAGTAATGGACGATTGGACTTATATGCTAATGGTACATTTAGTCAGAATAAGATAATCACTTACAATTATGCTTTGAAAGATGGTACTACAATTGCATTAGATGGTAATAGAATAGCTGGCTTCCCAGATCTAATGGGAGCATTTACACTAAATTATAAGTTAAGCGAATTTAATATTTTACTTTCAGCTAATTATGTTGGCAGCTTTATGACTGATAATTTTGGTGATTTATTGAATACCGATACTAGAATAAAAACGAATCTAGGTGGTGGCTACTATGCGGATAACCAAGTTGATTCATACTACTTTATTAATGCAAATCTATCGTATAACTTTACTGATTTTATGGGAACGCAGGGAATCAGAGTTCACCTACAGATTAACAACTTGACTAACAATCTATATGCAGCTGCAGGAGAAGGCGGACAGTTTTTCGGTGGTCCGGAGCGTAATATATTCATAGGAGCTGAACTTTCGTTCTAAGTCTTCCAGCACTAAATTGATGAATTTTAAACGGCTTACTCTTATCTGTGTGAGCCGTTTTTATTTATAATTTCTTCGTTGTTAGTCCTCCCTTTTCAAGGGAGGATTTAGGTGGGTTTAGTTTGTCACAAATTAAAAGATAAATGTTTAAATGAAAATTTCTCTCCCACTGGGACTTTCTTCAGTTATTCATTACGTAAGAAACAGTTTCTCCTTTGATATATCCCCCTATTTCATTAGTTTTGGTATTATTCCTACTATATCACAAGCAAGGGAGGTAAATTATGAAGTACGTTCTAATTCTAATATTGTCAGTTTACTGCTGTGCGTCCCAACCTTATTTTAATAACACAGATTTTATTTTTACTGTACAAAGCTCTTTAATCGAAAGACAAGATTCAATAAAACTAGAAAGTTCAAATCAATTTTTGGCTAAACAAAAGATATTGTGGGAGTTTAGAATTGATAATGGTAAAGTAATCATTAATGAAAATAAAACTTGTATTCAAAATTCTGATAGAGTTTTCCTAAAAAATCCTACAAGTGAATATCTTAGAAATACTGTTTACATACCTCATCCACAAGTGAAGCTCCCTTTAGCAATTGGCGATTCTATTTATGTAGAGCAAAAAGAATTAGTGAACAATGAAGCACATGACAGCGTTAGTATTCGAGGCTATCTGAAAGTAGTTGATAAAATCAAATATGGAGAAAACACGAAAGATAATGATGTTTGGAAAATTGAAGCTATAAATATTGATAATCCAAAGTATAGAGCAACTTATTATTATTCGGAAAAATCTGGGTTCGTTTACTTTAAATATATATTTGATGATGAAGTAGTGGAAATGAACTTTAGGGTTTTTGTATATACAGTTAGGTAATATACTCAATATATTTTTAGTATTGATTGAATTAATTATATCATAACAACCTGTGTCAAACTACAGATTTTTGATATACTCAGAATCTCTCTAAGACCTACAATCTATGTTTATCCAACCTTACAAGTTCAAATACTCATCTCGAGTTATACGATATTGTAAACTATTTCTAAACTCACCTTTGAAGAAATATTCTTGCTTTAGAACCCCCTCTAATACCATCCCGTTTTTCTCGAGTACTTTACCAGATACATCGTTGCCATCAAAGCAAGTTGCAAAGAGCTTATTGATTTTTAGTTCCTCGAATCCAAATTTGAGTATAGCCGCAACTGCTTCACTGGCAATCCCTTTTCCCCAATATGGCTCTGCAATCCAATAACCAATCTCCGCTTTGCTATGTTCAGTTTCCAACCTCATACCTATCTCCCCAATTAGCTCTTCTTTACCTTTTTGTGTAATGGCGAAGATAAACCTGTTCTTATTTTTGAATCCTTCAAGTACTGTGTTCATACGTGCAATAGCATCTTCCTCCAAATAAGGGTACGGGTACCCAAAGACTTTGTCAGAAACTTTTTTATTACACGCATACTTAACAAGATTAGGTAAATCGGTAAGTTCCATCCTGCGGAGTACTAGTCTTTCTGTATGTAATGTTGGGTGTTGGGTCATGGTTTAAATTAGTAAGTTTGAACTTCTTCCAAGATGGAAACAGTTGGAATTTTCTCTTTGATAGCAAGGTCTAGAGTGGTTGTTCGATAATCTCGAACAACCACTTGCGAAGTTCTCCCCTACTTCGGAATCTCTTTTACTATCTTGCCATCTCGCATATAGACCATATAATAGCCATTTTTGCGTTTATATTCGACTAATCTTTCATAAGAAAGTGCAAGACCATCTAGGATTTTTTTATTTTTTTCAGAGATTTTTGAATTCATTTCTTTGATTTCTGATTCGCTCATATTTTAACTCATCGTTTATAATTAAATCATTTCCTTTTTGCTTTATACCTATGTACTCCCTTTTCCCATCCGAATTATCGATAATCATATACTCATCAACTATCGGAACATAGATATCGAATAGGTTAATGATTCCACGTTTATATCGTCGGATAATTACATCTGTTGGAATATTGTGACCTCCCTCTTGCACTCTGGTAGCAACCCTTTCTATAGCCAAATCGATATTGTTCAGCCAAAAGAAAAGCAGAGTAACTTCATACCCATTCAGCTTTGCTTCTATTATCTTATTCTTGTAGCTTTTGGTAGCAAGAGTAGTCTCGAAAGCAAAGCTCTGATTATCTTGGAATAAATTTTCTATTCTGTTTAGCATAATCCGCCCTGCCTCGAATGAAACTTTGTCTGGCTGGAAAGGAGAAAGCCCACGAGCTATTTCATCAGCATTCACAAACTCCTTGCAATCCAATATATCGGGTAATATGGTGAAAGACGCAGTTGTTTTACCTGCTCCATTGCAACCAGCTATTATATATAGATTTTTTTCTTGCATAGGTTTCTAATATACTAATTTATCCTAAATTACTAAGTGTTGACAATTAGTATAAATCATACCAAAAGTCAATGTCAAACTTTGCAAGTTTAGAACTTTGCTGCTGTGACAACAGAGGACCACCGTGTCCATCTTTTGAGCTCCAAAAACAACTTAAGTCAATATTCGTTTTTTCATCTAAAAGTGATTTCAGTTCTTCTTCTATCGTTAGCATAATATCTAAAATATAATCCAAGTGTCTTCTCGAATCTTTTGAATTAATAATATTCTCTGAAGATAAAAACCAGCTATTTAGAGTTATCAAACTATCACTTAAATTAGATCGTTGCCCTTTAATTTGAATACTAGATGGTATTATCCCTAGATATTCAGATAAACTATCTGGGGTCATAAAATCACAATAAATACGTAAAGTAACATAAGTTGATTCACAAGTGGCATAATCGTCATCGTACATAAATCATTCTCTATTTTAGATTCTGTAAGTAAAGTTAAAACTTAAATTAATAAAATATAAACTGCTTTGTTAATTTTAAATAAGCCCCTCCCCTACTTATCGTATGGCCGTCCCTTTATCTTGATAATAGTATAACCGTCTTGCAGAGTTGAAAGCTCACGGAGGTCTTCCTCATTCGTGATTATCTCTACATTTGCATCGATTGCGTCTTTTGAGCCAGCTATTTTTATATTATTTGGGAAGTTTATACGCTTATTGAATAATTTAGATTTTATCAAACTGCTGTCTTTTTCTATGATCGCAGGTAGATATTCAGCTATATCTTCCTTGTATTCTTGATTTAGAACTTCGTCGTGTATGTATGTATCTGCAAAGGTACGAGGTGAAATATCATTCTCGCCTGTGTTTTGAGTAAACTCATAGTCCAATAAATTGAGCATATCGGTTTTATTATTCAGCTCCAATACATTATCCAAGATGAATTTCTCAGTTTCGTTGTAGAATCTACGAGATTGTATTTTCGGGTTCATCTCAGTAGTGAAACCTAGAAAATCACGGTAGAAATATTCTGCTAGTGATGATTCTGGACGGAATTGCTGATCGAATATAAACGCTCCCCATAAATTATTTGGGAATTCGAACTCTGTAAAATCCTCTTTTTGTGGCTCATTATATTCGAATAAAACACCGAATTTGAAGAATTTTTTCGAAGGACTTAGGAACACATCTTCAATTAGATTAATTTCATTATTTTTGAATGACATAGCATCGTGCATTTCTGCTTTGATCGCTACTATTACTTTTTTTTCTGTTCGTTCAGTCTTCCCTTGTACTACTATTAGGTAGCCACCTGGTATTGTCCCCGTCTTCATAGATTCGGCCATTAATTCAGCCATTTTTCCAGTATATTCTAAAAATCTCTGATCATTGCTATCGTGTAAATCCTTAGCATATCCAAAGAATCCCGATTCGGTGCTATCTTCTACCGCAAGTTGGAAATATTTGGAAGACGAAGCCGCGTCGTACAATCTATCTTGTATTGTTTGAATAGTCTGCGGAGATACTTCTACTAGGTGGTCCGCAACTAAAGTATTTCCCGAATCTGTATCTTTAGTTTTTGGTATTATTTTGTGAACTACAACTCTATCAAAATTTACATCAAAAAAATTAATCATTTATTTCCTCTATTATTTGGTTTAATGCTGCTAATACATCGGTGATTTTTATTAATCCCAATGTTTGTTTATCAGAAATCTTTAATGCTTTACTGTGTTTACTTCTGGGTTCCCAGGGCATACCTACATTCGGATTATTACTATAAGTATATAATGCAATGCAAGGTATATCAAAAGCCGAGCACAGATGGACTACAGAAGTATCAGGAGTCAATATAATATCGCAGGTACTCATCATAGCTGTAAACTGTTCGAAAGAGTTTACAAATGGTGCAGCTACATTTGGGACGTTCTCTTTTATCTCATTCAACTGCTTTTCATTGCTTTTGGTAGTGAATACTTTAACCTCTAACTTTTCTTTTAACGTTTCTAGGGCTTGAATAAAACCGATATAATTGCCCGTACCCCAGTTTTTAGAATCATCAGAACCTGAAAGATTAATACCTAATCTGAATTTCTTAGATTTTACGCCTAGCAAATCTATCGCTTTCGATTGACTATCAAAACTCAAATTAAACGACAATGATTCTTCATTTTTCACATTTCCTGCAAATGGCAAAAGTAATGAATTTAATCTTTCAATAATATGATTTTCTTTCTTGTTTGGTAATCTTACTATATGTGAATATACTTTCCTATTCTCTTTTTCAAAGCCCAATTTTATCTTGGCCTTAGTAAAACTAGTCAATATTGAAGAAGTGCTGGAAGCATTATCCAAGAGGTCGATGACAATATTATACTCTTGTTTTCTTAATTCACTAAGAATCTTGAAATATGCCGTTATCCCTTTTTCCAAAACAAAGCTATTATCGATGCTTTCCTTTATGGCGAACTGCGCTGATTTGTTCCTGTGGCTAAGAACGATATCAATTTGCGAATCTGGTAGTATAACTCTTAGCTTTTTAAGAAAAGCAATCGAAACTAATACATCGCCTATTCTATCTTGACGAAGTATGAGAACCTTCTTCGGATTTTGGAAATTTTCTAGTTTCCCTTTTACCAATATTGGATCATCTTTGCGTTCGGTTACTTTTCTGATGAAAGATTTGAGCATTGAGTTACTTATCCTTCACTAGGTCATAATTTTTGAATCCACCGATACCTCTACCACCAAGCAACTTATTCTCAATGAAGGAAAGCATTCTATATTTAAACCGCTCATGTTTATGAGGTTCTCTTGTAGGGTCAGCATTACCGCTATATTGAAGCTTATCTTTCCAATCCATTCTGGATATCATATCTTTCATTACTGCTGGGTGGGTGTCTTCGAAAACATCACATTTCTGAAGAGGTCCATAGTCGAAAATCTTGACTCCTTGGTCATAATGTTCTTCAGCTTTCTTAGCTCCCCAATGTACAGAATTTAATGCCTTTTGTTTGGTTTTCATAAGGTGCGGAGGTCTTACCCAACCATAATGATATATCTCAGCATCTACTCTAGCTACCTTTAGTTTACGTGTCCCTTCTCTTTGATGTGTATCTTTGTATTCGTCATATACTCTAAATGACTGTGCTGATTCCCAAGAGTAAATATTAGGGTTATTTCTGATTATACGGATTTCTTCGGGATACCAAGCATGACTCTGATTATAATGCTCATAGTCACCCCAAAAATGTTTGTATTTGAATAACAGACCTTCTACTTCTTTCTCATCTAGTAAATCTTCGCATCGCTTTTTAATGATAGGTAAATACTTTTCGTGGACTACTTCATCTGCTTGCACATAGAAACACCAATCACCTGTGCATTCTTTAAGTGCAACATTTGTTTGAATAGAGTTGATAGCACCTTTTTTCCAATGTTGGGTGTCCCACTCGGTATCTATAATCCTAATTTTAGGAGAATTGATTGACTCTATAACTTCTCGTGTGTTATCATCTTCGTCACCTTTGCCAACGGCAACTATAAACTCATCACAAATCGGAAGTATAGACTCTATTGACTCTTTAACTGGGTAATAGAGCTTAACTCCGTTTCGAACAAAAGAGAAACCACTAATTTTCATTTTTTTCTACCATTTCTTTGAAAAGATTCATCATATTAACAGCGTGATTTTTAATATCGAATAATTCTAATGCACGTTTTCTACACTCTAGTGCTAAATTGCTGTATAATTCTTTATTATTTGTCAAATTCTCTATTGCTTCTGCGATAGCTTTTGGATCTTCTTGATCTACTAATCTACCAACCTCATTAGTGACAGATTCATTAACACCAATTATATTCGTAGCTATTACGGGAGTACTTGTAGCCATAGCTTCGAAAGGTACTCTACCCATTCCTTCTCCTTTATGTGCTGGGAAAAGTACGATATCTGCTGCTTGCATCCATTTATTTACATTACTTTTCTGACCCATAAAAAAAACCCTATCCTTAACACCTAGTTCTTCAACTCTAGATGAAAAATAATCTAAAAGCCCTTCTTTTGGTTCATTACCAAGAACATATAATTGGTACTTATTCTCACTACGATTAGATAATATTTTCATACTTTCTAGAATATCATCTAAGCCCTTAGTAACTAATAATTGACCAACGAATAATAGAATCGTCGAATCTGAATCCAATTCTAACTCAGATCTAATTTCTAATTTATTATAATTATTATGAAATAATTCACAATCAACACCATTATAAATCTTTACAAATTTACTATTAATTGTTGTTTGATTGAATCTAAAATTTATTGAATCTGAAATCCCAACTATCTGATCTATTCTTGGTTCTAGCAACCTATCATATTTGTGGTTCTGTGCAACTCTGGCATGGTATATTGACTTAATACCTGCCTTACGAGCTATAAAAGTAGAGAAAAAAGCAAACTTATCATCGTCTGTATGAATCAATTTAATATCATTTTTTTTTATAAACTCAACGTACTCATTTCTGACCAGCAAAAGTTTGAATAGACTCATAATATTCATTGGAGGAACTTTTTTAATAAAAACTTCAACACCACGATCTTCAGCTAGATTTCTCAACTCACCATCTTTTGGCATAGTCAGAAATGGTTTGAATCTTACTAAATCTAATTTATCTATTAGAGCTAAAAGACTTTTCTGACCACCCATATTAGCATGTGGCAGTTTGCTGTGAAAAAGAATATTTATAGTTCCTTGATGGTTCATCTATATTTTTTATAAACTTCTACTGTTTCTTTTGCCGCATTGGTCCAACTGAAATCCTTAGCTCTTTTTAAACTAGAACTTTTGAGTTCTGAATGAAGTGACTCATCTGTAATTATACTATTCATAGCATTATATAGTTCTTCTACACTATTAGGATCAACTAATACAGCTGCATCACCGGCTACCTCAGGTAAACAAGAGCTAGTTGAAGTGATTACAGGTGCGCCACATTGCATTGCTTCTATGATAGGCAATCCGAATCCTTCAAAAAAGGAGGGGAAAACAAATACTTTACATTTATTATAGAATTGAATTAATTCTTTAATATCTAATCCTTTCAAGTGAAATATATTCTTTGAATCATTTTGCTTTATATGATTAGTCAAAGTTTTAAGATCCTTATCCCTTCCATTTGCCACTAATACTAGTTTAAATCTTTCTCTTATATCATCATCTAATTTCGAATAAGCAGAGACTATTCTCTCGATATTTTTTCGTTCCTCATATCTACCTACGTACAACAGAAACTCTTTATGAGGAAGATTGTATTTATCATACAAATCAAATTCTTCATTAGTAATTTTGAAAACAGGGTTTGCAGCCTCGTAAATAACATTTATTCTATTTTCATCATATTTGTAATACTTCAAAATATCTTCTTTTACATTTTGAGTTGGTACTATTACTGCCCTAGATGAGGAAAGAGTATCGTCAATACATTTTTTGAAATAGTCTTTATCTACTCCACAGTCATAATATAAAGGAAATAAGTCATGGATAGTAGTAATAGAATTTTCTATTTTAGGAAAACCGAAAGAATGAGTAAAATGAATCAAATCCATTTCTTTAGCCTTCTTTTTATACATCATTTCGTCATATTTCTTAACGATTGGTCTTCCCAGATTGCCAATTATCATATCATGTGGAAGAATATTCTGAACACTTAGGTTTGGTCTATTTCCAAAATAATTTTCTATTTTATCTTTTCTATTAAAAGATGTAATTAAATTCACATTAATATCTGGGAATTGGTTTAGCACTCCCCCAATAATCTCTCTAGAATATGTCTCTATACCGCTCCTACCAAATAGAAACTTTGCATTATAAGCTATGTTCATAATTCCTCTCTGACGAAATTTAAAAATACTTTTATCACTTCGTCTGTTTCAATATTTTCAATTGGTTCTTTAGTTTTTGTTCTAACAGATGCAAATTTTGATTTATAAGGTAACCACTCTGTAAAGTGTGATGAGAGTAAACTATATATCAAAAACACAGGTGTATTAGTTGCTGAAGCTATATGCACAATAGAAGTATCAGGAGTAAAAACTAAGGATGAAAGGTTTATTAAAGCTGCTACCTGATTCAAACTCATAGGATCGAACACCAACACTCTGTCATTTCCTAAACCGTTTTTTATATCTAAGGCCTTTGAGTGTTCATTTGGGGCTGAGATTATGACAAAGTGAAAGCCCTCAATATTTTCTAATATTCTAGAAAGTATCTCAATATTTTTAGCAGTTGAAAATGTTCTATAGTCATTACCAGAAGAAATATTATAAACTATAAAAGGGGTAATATTACTAACTTTTACTTTTGCAAAGCTAGTATCATTATCCGCTATTGTCATTTTATTTATAATCAGATCTTGATAATCTTTAACACCAAATATTCTAGCTACAAACTTACATTGAAGTTCAAGCATTGTAATTTTATTTCTGAATTGATTCAAATCAATCTGAATATTGAATAATGCCGAATAGATATGACGTCTAGAGTTATGTGCAATTACTGCTTTTGTTGTATTATTATTACCAGCAAGATTAGAAATTAATCCAGCTTTGGTAGTATCATTCAAAACCAAAGAAAGAATCAAATCATAATTATTCTTCTTCAGCTTTGAAGCTTGTATCAATGACTTGAAAAAACTAATTGGTTGTATTATCTTATTCCTGATAAGTGTTTCAGTTTTTATAATACTCGCATTCCTATTTGATGCGATTACATCTATATTAGAATTCGGGATTAATTGATTCAGCAACTTAATAACAGGAAGTGTAACTATCATATCACCAATTGCATCATACCTGAGAATTAGGATATTCCTTACCCCTTCTTTTGCTATTGGTATATCTATTTCCTTATTTCTGAATACTATCCTGAATATAGAGTAGAAGAACTTTTTTAAAAATAGTTCAATCTTCATTAAGCTAACAAGCATTTATTGATAATATTTTTATCATTCACAATTACTTAAAAATTAAACACATATTAACTTATAACTTGATAAATAGTCAATATGTGTTTAATTTTAACATTATTGATATATAATTTTCTATCAATAATATTAAAAAAGCAATTGCGAATCAATAATACAGAATTTAATAATATAAATTTGATATTCCATATATAATAATTATGATTGAACTAATAACTCTAGATAAACAGATTTTCGAATTAATCAATTTAGGTTTGGCAAATCCGGTAACTGACTTTATAATGCCAATTATTACACAGTTCAAATACTGGTTACCGCTATATATTATTGGAATGGTATATTTACTATTGAGGTTTAGACTCAAAGGGCTCTATATATTAGTAGTATTGTTATTTGTAGTTGGATTATGTGATTTGATTAATGCACAACTATTAAAAGAATACTTTGCAAGAGTGAGACCCTGCAGGGCATTAGAGAATGTTAATCTACTCGTACATTGCGGAAGTGGACTAAGTTTCCCCTCTAATCATGCAGTTAATAATTTTGCAGCTGCTACAGTCCTAAGTTCATATTTTCAGAGAAAGAAAGTTACTTTTTTTATTATAGCCTCATTCGTAGCTATCTCTAGAGTATTCGTTGGAGTTCATTATTTGAGTGACGTAACTACAGGCGCTTTGGAAGGTATCTTAATAGGTGCAATAATAGTTTCTTTATTTAGACTTATAAAATTTGATAAAGAAGTAGTAGAAAGTATTAGAATTAATTAAGTCTAACTAGTTCGTTAGGTCTCATTTCATATTTTATCGGTGCTATAGCAGCAAATTCTTTACTATGAGTTGCAGTTAAAATCGTCGTTCCAAATTCTTTATTGATATTTATAAATAATTCTGATATTAAATCTGAATTACGCGAATCTAAATTTCCAGTAGGTTCGTCTGCAATTAATATTTTCGGATCATTCATTATAGCCCGAGCTATTGCAACTCTCTGTTGTTCACCACCAGACATTTTTTTGGGTTTATGATTAGCCCTATTAGCAATACCAACAAACTTTAATAGTTCAATTGCTTTTGATTCGATATTTTTTCTTTTTTTATTTGCAATCATTGCAGGCATTAATATGTTTTCTAATGCTGAAAATTCAGGTAAGAGGTGGTGAAATTGAAAAATAAATCCAAGTTTAGTGTTTCTAAACTCATTTAGTTCCGAATCTTTACAATCTAATAAATTTAATTCTGTATTATCGTCTTTATATGTAAGGTAACCACTACTAGGAGTATCGATAGATCCAATGATATGTAGCAATGTACTTTTACCGACTCCCGAGGAGCCAACAATTGATATAATCTGATTACTTGTCAAATTCAATGATAAGTTACTGAAAACTGTTAGACTTTCAGAATTATCATTTTTATAGATTTTAGAAATATTTTGAATATTATAATTAATCATAAAAAAAGGCGTCCAAAAAGAACGCCCAAATATAGGTATATTTTTATAAAAAAAAGATTTTAGTCTTTCTTTTCTGTATCAGTATCATCTTTTTCATCAGTAGTTTCATCTTTGATTTCCTCTGCTTTCTCAGCAACATCTTCAGCGATTTCTTCTACTTTCTCTTTTGCTTCTTCTACCACTTCTTCAACTGCTTCTTTAGCTTCCTCAACTACTTCTGTAGCAGCTTCAGTTACAACTTCAGCAGCTTCTTTTGCAGTTTCAGCAACATCTTCAACTAGTGATGCTTCTTCAGTAGATTCTTCTGTGTTTTCAACTACTTCTTCAGCAGCCTCTTCCTTAGAAGCTTCAGCTACCACAGGTGCTACCTTAGGTGTAGATTTTTTCTTTTTCTTTGGCTTTTCAGAAGCTCCTTCTTGTGGATTAGACCAATCTACTAGTTCAATTAAAGCTACTTCAGCAGAGTCACCTCTACGAGCACCCAATTTGATAATTCTAGTATATCCGCCTTCTCTTTCAGCTACTACTGGAGCTATAGAGTCGAACAATTCCTGAAGAATATCCTTTCTTTTCAATTCACGAGCAACAATACGTCTAGTGTGAATATCTATAGTTTGACCATCAGGTAAACTGCCATTTTGCTCATTAACAAGTGCATGTCTTGCTTTTGAAATCAACTTCTCTGCATAAGGTCTCAATGCCTTTGCTTTAGCAGTAGTAGTTTTGATTCTTTTATGCTCTATTAGATTACTAGCCAAACTTTGTAAAGTTGCTTTTCTATGACTAGCTGTTCTATTTAGTTTCTTACCAGATTTTAAGTGTCTCATTTTCGTACTTCAATTTAGACGTTTATTAATTGTTAACTAACATTGATTTTGGTTCTTCTTTTAGATATTGATCTACATTCATACCAAATTCAAGTCCTTGGTTTGCAACAAGGTCTCTTAACTCAGTTAATGATTTCTTACCAAAGTTTCTGAATTTCAATAATTCTGCTTCTTTTAAAGATACCAGGTCAGCAAGCCTGCCAATCTCTGCTCTCTTAAGACAGTTATGAGCTCTCACAGAAAGTTCTAATTCATCAACAGGAGTTTCAAGTATTTTCTTAATACGTTTTTTCTCAGCAGATTTCTCTTCTTCTTCAGCTGATCTACCAGAAAGTGAATCAGTCTCATAAGCATCAAAGTTAATGAAGAACTTGATGTGATCACTTAGAATTTTAGAAGCTAAGTGAAGAGATTCTTGAGCTGTGATAGTGCCATCAGTTTTAACATCAAGTACTAATCTTTCATAGTCAGTTCTTTGACCAACACGATAAGGCTCTACATTGAAAATAACATTTCTTACAGGCGTGAAGATAGAGTCAATCGGTAACATCCCAACAGGATAATCAACCATATTTTGCTCTTCGGAAGGAACATATCCTTTTCCACGACCAATTTTTAATTCTACATCAAATTCTGCATCGTCAGCTAAAGTAGCAATATGCAAATCTTGATTTATAATTTCAATTTCAGAAGATGCATCTTGGATATCTTTTGCAGTCCAAGTACCCGAGCCTTTAAGAGTGAAATTAACGGTTACAGGCTTTTTATCAGCATTTTTGATTCTTACTTGCTTCAAATTTAGAATTATCTCTGAAACGTCTTCTACAACTCCATCAATAGTTTGGAACTCATGAAGTACATCAGAAATCTTTAAGCCAGTAATAGCTGAGCCAGGAATTGAAGAAAGTAATATTCTTCTTAGTGAATTACCTATAGTAACACCGTAACCTTGCTCTAGCGGTTGCATTACAAATTGACTGTGAAAATCCGTCGAATTTTCTTCAATTATTACCCTTTCAGGCATTTGCATTTGAATATTCATAATTATATACAGTTTTTTTTAAGTTGAGTCGAAAAATCTAATTAAACTCTACGTCTTTTGGGAGGTCTACACCCATTATGTGGGACAGGAGTTTTGTCAATTATAGAATGAATCTCTAGACCCGAATTAGAAAGTGCTCTTACAGCAGCTTCACGACCTGATCCAGGACCTTTGACTACGACGTCAACTTTACGTAGTCCCATATCGAAAGCTTCTTTACCAGCTAATTCTGCTGAAATTTGAGCTGCGTATGGTGTATTCTTTTTTGATCCTTTAAAACCATTTTTCCCAGAAGAAGACCAAGCTAAAGTATTTCCATAAGTATCAGTAATTGTTACGATAACATTATTGAAAGATGCTTTAACAAATGCTTTTCCATGGACATCCGATACGACTTTCTTTTTTTGTCTTTTTTTAGCCAACGTGGATACCTACTTATTATTTAGTTACTTTTTTCTTGTTTGCGATAGTTTTTCTTCTACCCTTACGAGTACGAGCGTTTGTTTTAGTACGTTGTCCACGACATGGTAAACCTCTTCTATGACGAAGACCACGGTAACACCCAATATCCATCAAACGTTTGATATTCATTTGAGTTTGAGATCTCAATGATCCTTCTACTCTGTAATTTTCTATGATATCACGGAGA
>JAUHXN010000320.1 GCA_030426865.1 bacterium
TTAATTTGTTTATTTTTTTTATCATAAATGTCAAAGAAATAGACAATTGAATCATAATCATTATATTCCTTTTCAGAAAGATTGAATGTTAACCCCCATGCCTTATGAATTTTATCAGGAGGAGGAATATATTCAGCACCATTTCCGATAAAAGTTTTATTGGGTATTGAATAGAACAAAGCGGCATATTGACGTAAGTCATAAATATATAAAGTATCTCCAGTAACATAAAATTCATACAAATAATTGTTATTGGGAAGATCCAGATTAATAGTTTTACTAAAATCAGACTCTATATCAATAGCAACAGAAGTAGGAGGACGGTTTAACAAAAGGTAATTATTAGTAACATATAGCTCATAATGCATTTGAAGATTATCTATAATCGTTTCTTTAAAACTAAACTTATCGTTTTGAAGATTGAGAACTGATATTTTGCTTTCAAATTTTTTCCCTGGACTCACTAATAGTATCTTCAATTCACCCTTATATCTAAACATTATGAGTCCTTCCTTAACCTTACTTATGTTTGTTACTTTTATTTCTTCTAGTTTATTATTTCTAAGTTCATATAAAGTACTATCTTTATAGAAATAGAATGAGTTGTCTAGTGATTTAATCATAGTGATGTCCTTACTAAATATGTCATACCTATTCGTTATTAACTTTTTTCGTAGATCATCATAATTTGAATAATGTATAAAAGCTGCTTTCTTATTGAAGAATAAAACACCTGCTTTATTGAAGTGAACTTCATCATAGTTTCTTCTTAGATTAGAAAACTCAATCTGGTAAATTCTTACACTATCAACGGCACTTGCTTGAAAAGAATACTCGCTAATATAATTTGAATCTAACTCATTCCAGTCCTTCAAATTATTCGAGCCAATAAAACTACCATCCCACTTTTGAAGTATATATTGCCCATCATAATAGAATGCATTTTTAATATGCCCATTATTCAAATTTGGCAGGTCAACCTTCTCCCATTCTGAAGATAACAGAATAGCAGGAACAAGTATTAGCAGTATTTGTAAATAGTATTTCATAGTTTTTTCTTAAAAATTTTTTACTCTAACTTGAGGTGGTAAATTTCTTCATTATTAGCTACGTAAAGATAGCCATTATCAAAACAAAAGTTTACCACATTATTTACTGGGCATTTTAGTTCAGTGTAATTACCCGATTCACCGAGTATATATATAATATCAGTATTATAATCTAAAAAGTAGATTTTACCCTTATGCTTTAAGTGATATTCATATTCAACAAATAGCAAAGATTCGAAATGCTTTTGTCCAATCTCAGCAGTGAAGATTGTATCTTTTGTAAATGAATAAATCGTCTTACCAACTAAATCTAAAGAATGTGAATTCTCTCCCCTAGCACAGGTATTAAAATTTCTATCGGACACTCTTCCATTTATAGTATCTTTTATCCAACTTTTTCCTGTGTCAAAAGAATATGAGAAAATTGCTCTGTGGTTACTTTGTTTAGAAGTATCCATTAAGTAGGTATTTGACTCAGAGTTAAAATAAGGACCTGACATAATTATCGCTTCTTCAGAGAATTGACAAATAGTAGATGGGGCAGAAAATAATTTTTTATATTCTAATGTTTTAAGGTCAAGTTTTATTCTTTCTGCTCCACTTTCAATTATTACATAATCATCAAAGAATCCTTCAATATAACATGAATTGTTATGTGTATCCTGATACTTGAAACTTATTTCTTTTATCTCTTTAAATGAAGAATCATAAATTTCTATATTTGCTGAATCCTTCCAATTATTTATAATATTGAAGTAATAGTTACCTATTTTTTCACAGTTTGACCTTAAGAAATAGTCTACTATAGATGAAGGAGAATCTGAAAATTTCATACTTTCTAATTCAATATAAGTAGTTGGCTCAAAATTTCCTGTTCTAATTTCCAGAATATTATTCTTTACCCAAAAGTTACTAATATAAGTATAGTTAAGCGATTTAAGATCCACACCAAGTTTTGTATCATTTGATTTTATATCATCAACCAGTTGAAATTTTAACTTAAGTTCTTCAGAAAGTTCATTACTATCAATTCTTATTATTGTGTCCTTTTTCGATTTATAATATTTTACTTTTTCTGAGTTACCGTAGTGATTTAGAGACTTAACATATAATATACTATCTTTTCGAAAAGCTAAAACAAAGCTTTCTTCTAGTATTAACAAATCTATTTTTAATTTTGAGACATCCAAATCATTGATTGTTACAAGTGTATCATCTAAAATAAAATACAATCTATTATCTCTACTTTGAACAAATTTTGTCCTGCTACTATCTGCGTCAAACTTTAAATTTTCTTTGAACTCATTGTCTTTATAAATTTCGTGAATTACGGCATTTGACTCTTTGTTATAATATAATAGTCCACTTTCATTATATGCACTCCAAGCATTCTCATATTCAATCTTTTTAATATATTCTTTGGCTTGAGGAATAAATTTAAAATAGAGCTTATCTGAAATTCTTTTTTTGAATTTACTTGAGTCTAAAGAAACCCATTCTTTCAAATCAGTTGAAACTATTACGTTTTTACCTTGTTTCTCAACTACATAGATACTATCTATTAAATAAACATTTAGAATCTTCCCATTATTCAAATTAGGCAAATCAACCTTCTCCCATTCGGCAGATAGCAGGATAGTTGGGAGTAGTATAAACAATATTCGTAAGTAGTATTTCATAGTTAGAAGTAAATATAAGGAAATGAGGATTAGACTACAAATTATTAATTCATAATTACATACTACTTATACCCCAAACTTATAACCCTTATTCGTAACTATCTTTCAGATTTTATTATATTGGGTATAAATAAATGTTATAGCAAATATTAAAATGACTGAAAGACAACACAATATATCCTTTATTATATTTTTAATTGGATGCATCGGTTTGATATTAACTCTTGACGCACCAACTAGGAACTATATCCCAGTAGTTTGGGGTATTTTAGGGTTTGGACTTCACGGATTTTGGACGTGGAAAACATGGATAGACTTGAGTAAATTACTAATTGTAGAACATCAGGATAAATTGGATGAACTAAATATTAGCTTTATCGACAATC
>JAUHXN010000321.1 GCA_030426865.1 bacterium
TAATGATGTAGCACCTGACTTAGCAATTGGTAGAGTAACTATCAACTCCGAGCAAGAAGGTAATAGAATAGTAGAAAAAATTAAACACTATGAATCAAAATCAAGTATTGATAATTGGCGTAATAAGATTACTTTAATAGCTGATGACGGGTTTAGTGGTACTGAAAGTACTAGTGGCGATGGTGACCTATTTGTTAGACACTCTGAAGATTTTTCGAATAATAGAGTTCCTGACTTTATGGAGCAAAGAAAAATTTATATAGTAGAGTATGAGTCACAATACACTGCCGCAGGTATCCGTAAACCGACAGCTAATGCGGCTATACTAAAGACAGTTAATGAAGAAGGTGCGTTATTACTAAATTGGTATGGTCACGGTAATCCGCAAGTATGGTCCCATGAAGGAATATTAGACAGAGATGTTACAATTAGACAGATGGTTAATTATGATAAATTGTTCTTTTTAACTGCAGCGACCTGTGATTTTGCGAAATATGATAATTTCGAATCTCAATCTGGTGCTGAGTTAATGCTATTGAATGAATACGGTGGCTCAATAGGAGTATTTGGTTCATCAAGAGTTGTATATGCTTCACAAAACCATTATTTGAATAGAGCACTTTATAGTAACTTATTTTCCAGAGATGAAAATGGGAATTACCCAACTCTCGGAGAAGCAGTATTCAAATTGAAGCAAACTTTCAATAGCGATAATGATCAAAAATATTTCTTATTAGGTGATCCTACTTTAAAACTTCTTATTCCACATTATGAAGTTGTTTTGGAGAGTATTGATAGTGTAGAAATAACAGATTCAACTTCTATATCTGTTAAAGGTCTCCAAACTGTAAATGTGAAAGGTTATGTTGCTTTACCTGATGGTGATTATAGTATTGCTTCTGATTTCAATGGCCAAATTAAATTAAAAGTAATGGACGGAGATCAAGAGATAGAAATTACTGATAATAGAAATAGACTATATCAATTCCGAAAACAAGGTGGAACATTGTCAAATGCGAATTTTTCAGTTGTTGATGGTCGCTTCGATGCTGAATTTATTTTACCAAAAGACATTAGCTTTAGTGAAAATATGGGTAAAGTATTTAGCTATGCATATACTGAAGATAATAGATTTGCCACTGGGAGCTATGATAGATTGAAAATAGATGGGCTTTCTACGTCAGATATTACCGATAATGAAGGGCCTGAAATAAAAATAATGTTAGATTCAAGAAAGTTTAATGCGGGTGATTTGGTTAGAAATGAGCCATTACTTATAGTAGATCTGAGTGATAATTCAGGTATTAATTCTACTGGTATTGGTGTAGGTCATAAAATAGAGGCATGGATTGACAACAACGAGCAATCTATTGATTTAACATCAGAATATGAGACTTCATTTGAAGACTATAGAAAAGGTACTGCTACTAAAAATCTATTAGGTCTTGAACCAGGTGCTCACTTTATAAAAATAAGAGCATGGGATATTTATAATAATTTCTCTGTAGCTGAGACTTATTTCAATATCGGAGAAAGTGGAGAAGTAATAATTGATAATGTTCTTTCATATCCGACTCCTTTTGAAAATAATACTGTAATAAAATTTCAACATAATCTGAACCCTCCGGTTGATGTAACTTTAGATATATATGACTCTAAAGGCACTAGGGTCAATACTATTGTGAAAAAAATACTTACAGCTTATGAAGGAGAAATTGATTGGGAGGGGATTGATATGTTCGGAAGTCCTGTGAGTATAGGGACTTACTACTTTAGATTAAAACTTGATAACTTAATTGCAAAACAAACGTTCTTAGAAGGGCGAACTGTAAAGATTAAATAATAAACTTTAGACTTTAATTAATTTTTTTTTAAATTTGAAACTTAGAAATTCTTAATGGAGGATATTCCTTTGATAACTTCGAAAATGATGAAGACAATACTTTTAATAGCAATTACATTACTTATTGGTAATTATAACACCAAAGCTCAATCTGGTGGCTCTGCAGTACAGAGTTCAGCAGTACCTTTTCTTATGATATCACCTGATGCTCGAGCAAGCGGAATGGGTGAAGTAGGAACGGCTATAGCAGATGATGTAAACGCTATCTATTGGAATCCTGGTGGATTAGCCTTCCTTGATTATTTCGATTACGGATATACATTTGACGATGAAGGAACTAGAACACCTTTTAGACAAGTTGCACTAGCTTTCTCGCCTTGGTTACCTCAGTTCAATGCTGATTTGTATTATAGCTACGGTACTATTGCACAACACTTTGATGAAATTGACGGTACTGTTGCATTCAACTTCATATTTATGAACCTAGGTGAATTCAAAAGAACATTAGAAAATTCACAAGAAGCTGGTACATTTACATCAAATGAGTTCTCATTTGGCTTTTCTTATGGAACTATTATCGCTCCCGATCTTGGTTTCGGTTTCCAACTACGATATATACAATCAAACTTAACTCCTACTGGACAAGGTTCTGGTGCTCAATCGGGTACTGGTGTCAGTGGTGGATTCGATGTTGGACTACTTTGGAAGCCATCTGACTTGCAAGTATTAGGTGCTGATTTCGAAGATAGATTAGCTTTGGGTATGAATTTGCAGAATGTTGGTCCTAAGATGACTTACATCAACGAAGCAGATCCACTACCGACTAATCTAAGATTAGGTATTGCTTATGATGTAGTAAAAGATGAGTTCAATAAACTAACTTTCGCTTTCGACTATACTAAACTACTAGTAAATAGAGATAGAAACGGTTCTGACCCTATTCCACTATCATTCGTATCTTCTTGGGAGAACAATGCTATGGAATTCGCTGGTGGTGTTGAATATTGGTACGAAGACGTAGTTGCATTGCGTGCTGGTTACTTTACTGAACCAGACAATGCTGGTGCTCGTAAATTCTGGAACTTCGGTGCTGGTGTTAGATATGATATATTCAGACTGGATTTCAGTTTTATCAACACTATCGAAGAAAACCACCCTCTAGCAAACACACTTAGATTCTCGTTACTTGCTGATTGGGAATAAAACCTAAGTCTTAAAATTAGAAAAAAAATTAAGAAAGCTGTTCATTTTTTAT
>JAUHXN010000322.1 GCA_030426865.1 bacterium
TCGAATAAAAGATAATACGATAACAGTAGATGCTAACTCTAGCACTATTAGTAATATAAGTATAGAAGAAAACTCAACAATAATATTCACTGGTGAAAATTACTTATCAGCTGATTCAATAATTGTTAAAGATGATGTTACTCTTAGAATAACTAGTTCTCAAGGTATTGACAATGGTGACACACAAGGAAACTTACGTTCACCAGATAAGAGTATGTCAGAAAATGTGAACTATATATATGAAGGAACAGATGCGCTACAGTATTCCGGTAATGGTTTACCTGCTTCTGTTAGAACAATTATAGTTAACAAATCGGTTTCAAGTAGAGTATTAGAGATGAATGACTTTGTCTCTATTAAAGACTCACTTGTAATTAACGATGGTGTTTTGGATATTGGTTCGTATTCAGTTAATGGAGCAAGTGCTAATAGAACATTAACTATGCGTGGAGGAGAACTAAGAATCAGAAATGCATTCCCAACTAATTATTCTGCTCCTTATTTCACTGCAGGGTTAATTAACTTTTTTGGATCAGGCGCAGCTTCAGTACCTACAAACATAACAACACCTGCTGTATTACAATATAATAAATTAGAGTTATCTGGTAATAGAAGTGGTAATATTACTTTCCCTTCAAATGGTCAGATAAAAATAGCTGATTCTTTAAAAATATCGAATTTAGATTTTAGTTCAACTACATATAAGTTTTTAACTACTGGTTCAACAGTTATTTTTAATAAAAATGGCGGTAATCAGTATATTCCTATCAAACCAAATAGCCCTGCCGATTCGGCAAACTATTTATATTATCACAATCTAATTTTAGATAGTACGGGAAATAAACTTTTACAAGATGTTGGAACGCCACTGTATATTACTAAAGGTAATGTTACATTAAGAAATCAAGCTACTTTCAATTTGAATGGTTTCAATCTATCTGTAGAAGGTAATTGGATAAATCAAGACGCCGGGAGTATTTTTGTACCTGGAACTAATACTGTCTTGATGAACTCTCCTATTACAGCATCAACTACTAACATAACATCTAGAGATACAACTGAAAATCCTTTCTACAATCTAGTTATTACTGGTAAAGGTATTGTTAGACCATTAGACGAATTAAAAATAAGAAATAACATAAGAATAGATTCAAACTCTACATTACTTCACCAAGCTACAAATATTACTTTGTCTGGAAATTGGTTGAATAATAAAGGAACTTATACAACAAATAATGCTAATCTATACTTAAACGGAACTACTTTACAAACTGTGACTAAACCAAATGCAGATGAGACTTTCGATAAGTTAATTCTTAGAAATGCAAATGGTGTTAATATAGCAGGTATAGGTACAACTACTGAAAGTGGACTTAACCTGAAAGGGGATGTAACTTTAGAATCTGGTAATATTATAACTGGTAATAGAAGAGTAACTACTTTAGCAAATGTAATTAGACCTGGTACTACACCTGGTCATATTAATGGAACACAGTGGAAAACTATTCCTACTGGCCCTTCTACTACACTTTATGAAGTAGGTACAGCTCTTTCATATACTCCAGTTAACTTTATTGTTGATAGTATTGCTGGTTCTGCTGGGTTTATTGCCATAAAAGCTGATACAATTACCGGAGCTACTTCACCGATTACTACTGGTTTAAATCCAGCAAATAGTTTAATGTCAGATACAAGGAATGTTAGAAGACAATGGACAATTAGTAAGCCAACTTCATCAACATTCGCTCTAGTCGATAGAACTTACACAGTGCAGCTAAATTTTGTTGCTACTAATGATTTGAGAAATGGTGCAGATCCTAATTTCTTCGAAGCGAGGTTATGGAACGGCTCAGCTTGGGTTTTCCCTCAAGGATTAGGTATCCCTTATTTCGGTAGTAGAACAGCTAATAGTATTAGATTCTTCAAAACTAAACAATTTGGAACGTTTATTACTGGTGAACCATCGAATTATAGCTTCTTTAGTATAGCTAATGGTAATTGGTCAACACCTGCTAGTTGGTCGACAGAAAGATTTGGAGGTGTTCCAACTACAATTGAACCTACATTGGATGGTAATGTATACATAGGTGATAGCAAGAGAATTACTTTAGCCAATAATAAAACTAATAACAAGTTCGTAAATATTGATTCAACTGGTATTTTGAACTTTACAGCAAATAATAATTTACAAGGTACTGGAGAGTTTAGATTAAATCAATTAGGTAAGTTGGAAATTGAAAATACTCAAGGTATAATGGCAACAGGAGCTACTGGTGCTATTCAAATGAGTACTAGAAACTATAACTTTAATAATCACAATAGAGGTATTTTTGAGTACAGTGGTACATCTGCCCAAACAATTGGTACAGGTTTACCAAACAATACCTTTAGATTGATTTTAAATAAGCCTTCTAACACTTTGACTTTTGACCAAACAAATAGAGTAATACTTGACTCACTTTATTTGAAATCAGGAAATTTCACTCATAGTACTTCTTTCTCGTTACAAGGTAATTTGAGAAGGGCTGCTGGTGTTGGGTTTGCATACACTTCAACTCCTACTATAACTTTCACAGGTGATTCGACTCAATATGTAAATGATGAATCAGTAGATTCATTAAGAGTGTATAATATAACATTAAACAAAAATAGTAGAAATGTAATTCTTGAAGATAATTCACCATTAGATATTGTAAATCAACTTAGTTTTCCTGCTGCAAACAAAGGAATTGTTTATGCTCGTAAGACTGGTAATTATGTAATAGTACGTGGTACAGTCAGCAGAGTTGGTCTAGGTCACATAAATGGTGAGCTAATCAAGAATATTCGTTCTGGTGATGCAGCGGAGGTAACTTTTGAAGTAGGTGATACTTTATATTATTCTCCTTTCTATTTAGATATGAGAGGTGGTACTGGTTCTACAGCTGGATTCCTTGCGATGAATGCTATTGCTGGTGATTATCCATATATGGGTGATGAGATAATAACTACAACGAATCCTCCAGTTTATCCGGGACGTATAGTCCATAGATATTGGAGATTATCAAAACCGGCTTGGTCTGCTTTTGTTAGAGGGAATAGAAATTTTGATATTAG
>JAUHXN010000323.1 GCA_030426865.1 bacterium
ATACCCTGAGGCATATTATGCGCGTGGCAATTCTTATTACTTCTTAGAGAGCTGGGACAAAGCATTGATGGATTATAATAGAGCTATCGAATTGCAACCTGGTTATGCGATGCCTTATTACGCACGTGGTGCTGTGCACAAACTTAATAAGAGAAATGACGCTGCTCTTAAAGACTTTGAGAAGTTTCTAGAAATCAATGGTAATAAAGGCCCTTTGGCATCGGAAGTAAATAGACTGATAGAAGAAATACAGAATCCGGTAGAAGAATGATAAAAAAAGTAGTTTTAGCTGTATTTATTATATCCCTTTCTTTTTCTAACCTTTATTCACAAGGGAGAGTGACAGGGAATTTCGTTATGGAAGGCCAGTACTATCAACAAGATAGCTCTATTGGTACAACTGAGTTCCCTAAGCAAATGGCTGCTCAAGGTTTTTTAAATGTAAGATATCATATTGATGATTTCGAATTTGGTATTCGTTACGAAGCTTATAGACCACCACTATTGGGGATAGATTCTAGGTTCGAAAACAGCGGGTTTCCCTTTATATATGGAACATACAGGTCAAGTGATTTGGATGTAACTGCTGGAAATTTCTATGAGCAATTCGGGTCAGGTCTTATACTACGTACTTATGAAGAAAAGGCCTTAGGTGTAGATAACTCACTCAACGGAGTTAGGGTGAACTTACGCCCAGATGATGGAGTAGAACTAACTGCATTAATGGGAACTATGCGTAATTTTTGGACCCAAAGTGACGGAATAATCAGAGGTGCTAAAGGTAAAGTTTATCTTGACCAATACACAGATTTTTTTGGAGACAATGGAGTCTCGTTAGAAGGTGGTATAGTAAGTAAATATGAGGAAGATCAAGAAAACACTTATAATCTACCTGAAAACGTATTTGCTTATTATTTAAGAAGTTCATTCATAGCGAATAGCTTCAGTTTAGATGCGGAATACTCTTATAAGATTAATGATCCTTCTGCAGTAAATAATTTCTCATATAATGTTGGACAAGGTCTTTTATTAAGCGGTTCTTATTACACTGATGGATTAGGTATATCGTTGGATTTCCATAGGTCAGATAATATGGATTTCCGTGCTGAACGCTCAGCAACAGGTAATATAATGAATATGAATTTCATTCCACCTTTATCAAAGCAACACACATATAGATTGACATCGTTATACCCTTATGCGACACAGTTAGTTGGTGAGATAGGTATGCAGGCTGATGTTACTTACAAATTTGCTCCTGAAACAACACTAGGAGGTGAATACGGTACCACTGTTTCTGTTAACTATAGCAGAATACATGGTATTGACTCCAATAAAGTTAATGACTTTACTTATACATCTGACTTTTTTGCTTTTGGAGACAGATTATTCTATCAAGATTTGAATTTTGAAATATCTAAAAGATGGTCTGATGATTTGAAAACTAATGCTAGTTTTTTGACACAAATATATGATAAAGATGTTGCCGAAAACGGTTGGGCTCCAATTATTGGTAAAGTAACATCAAATATAGCTATTCTTGATGTTACCTATAGATTGTCTGAGACTTATGCACTTAAGATGGATTTGGAACATTTGTGGGCATCACAAGACAGTGTATTGAAAACAGCTGATTTCGTAAACGGGAATTGGATGATGGCGTTATTTGAGCTTACTATTAGCCCTCACTATTATATCTCATTCTCAGATGAATTTAACTATGGAAACAAATTTGTTGATCATCAAGTACATTATTATATGGGTTCATTCGCCTATGTAACTGGTGGTACTAGGATGCAAATGAGTTATGGCCGTCAACGCTCGGGGATAATATGTGTAGGTGGTGTTTGTAGGTTTGTACCTGCATCCAATGGACTATATTTTACAGTATCAACTACTTTTTAGGTGTTTAAATGAAGAAATTAATATTACTCCTTACTTTAGGTCTAATCGCTGTTAGTTGCGATATAGTAGATGAACCATATTTGCAAAATGAAAAGACTATAGGTGATTTTGAAAAGAAAGTAATACTACTTGATTTTACAGCTATTAACTGTGTCTATTGTCCTGCCGCTAATAAAGTATCTCATGATTTGGCTTTCTCTTACGGCGAAGAAAATGTAATCCTTTTAGGTGCACACGCTAGTACACTAGCAGAGCCCAAAAAACCTGAAGATGTGGATATGCGTTCAGAGACAAGTACTGAATTATTTTCTAAATTTGCTACTCCTACAACTGGTTTGCCAATTGGTATGATTAACCAAAAGTTAAAAGATGGTGTTAGACTATTAAACTTTGGTTTATGGGACAAACAGATAATAGATGAGTCCTTCCTAGAGCCAGATTTAGCTATGGAAATGGAACTGACTTACAACGAATCCGAAGGTACAGTTAGTATTTCGGTTGATTGCGACTATATTAACGAAGGTAGTGCTGATGATAATCTTTGTATCTACGTAACCGAAGATAGTATAGTAAGCCCTCAAAAGAACAATAATGAAGTAATACCTGATTACGTTCATAATCACGTTCTTCGTGGTTCAGTAACAGGTACTTTCGGCGAACAGTTGAAATCGGGTGGAGCTAGTGCTGGAGAAAGCATTACTAAAGAATATACTTACAAAATACCAGATGGTTTTAGACCAAATAAGCTTAGATTTATTGCTTTTGTACAAGATGTAAACTCATACTACATAAAGCAAGCAACTGCACAGCATTTACATGAGTGATAATAACCAAGATTGGGTGTTGGCTTACACTACCTCTGACGAGATAGAAGCATTGCTGATAAAAGGAATGCTAGAGAACGTCGAGATAGCGGCTCAGGTACTATCGCAAATAGATACTACTCGCCAATTCAACGTTGGTGGACTAGCCATAGCTAAGATATACGTTCTTAGAGAAGACTACGAAACTGCTAAAGAACTAATAGATGCGAACGAATGGAAAGAAGAGTGATTCAGACTTCCTACTAAATAGAATTTTAAAGAAAAAGCCGAGCATTTTGCTCGGCTTTTTTAGTTTTATTTGTGGTCAGTGAGTAGATCAAAATTACTTTTAAATTCACCTTCTCTAATTCCATGAATCTTATAAATT
>JAUHXN010000324.1 GCA_030426865.1 bacterium
TTCCGAACAGTCAATTTGTGATTTGAATTTCTTTTTTTCTTGATTTTTGAAATTAGCGACTACTGTATTCACTTGATGGACCATATCCATTTCTACTATTTCATTATCTCTTTCATCTATATCACTATGTCCGAATCTAATAACTTCTTCTAATAAATTTGTCATACTGACCACTGAATGGTTGATTTTACCCAAACTATCGTCAAATTTTTGCTTCTCATTTAACTCAAAATACTTATCCAATAAGTATGTAGAGTTCATGAGTACTGTTAGTGGTGTCCTATACTCGTGAGAAATCATAGATATAAACTTAGATTTCATTTCATTTAATGCTTTCTCTTTATCGAGTGATAGGATTAGTTCTTCTCTAGTTTTTAGTAACTCTTGTTCTGTGTTCTTATGATTTACTATTTCTTTCCTAAGATCGGCGAGAGTTTCTTGAATACCAATCTCTTGCTCTTCTACTCTATCTGAGAGTGATAAATTAGCTATTTCTAATTGACTTTTTAGACCATCAATCTCAACTAGTTTATTTTCTAGAATTTTGTTGGTTTCTTCTATATTATGCTTTTCATTTTTTAATTCTTTTCTGGCAGACATTTCACTTCTCAAAGATGCAGCAATATTCTGAATCAATTTTTCATTAATATATAATATACCAGCTATTAGGAATGCAATACTATTAGTAAACTTCACATAATAAAATGTGTCCGAAAGATGTCTAGTGGGTTCTATCCAATTCAACGAAAAGTTAGCAAACCATATAATTACTACCAGTAAACTAAAATATATTACTTTTTGGTATTGCTTTTTTTGTAGAAATGTTACTGCAAAGAATATACTATACACAATCCATATTAGTCCAATAGTTAAATCACCTTCTAATATCAAAACTATCATTGCTATTAGATAGGTCATAAAAATCAATGAATTAACTTTAGTTCTAAAGGTCAGATTCTTTTTAAAGGCAGTAATTAAAGCTATGATATATACAACAACGTATAAAGAAGTTTGTACGTAAAGACCATTTAAAAGAGTAATAGTCCCTGAAATAACAAGAGTCAGAAACCCAAATATAACAGCAAACCGAAATATACTTTCTAGTAGTTGAGCTTTCCAAAGGAATAAGTTGTCTTGATTTTTCACTTAGTTCTTTCTAATTATTTCTTTTCTTATTTTTGTACGATATAAATTAAGAAAATTTAATATGATAAAGTATAATCAAGTAAAAGAAATACCAAAAGATTATCTAAAAAGTAGATTAGATTACTTTTTAGAGGAAGACTCACCTAATGGTGATATTACAACTGAAGGAACTGTAAGCCCAGATTCTGAGGTTAAAGCTCAACTGATAGCTAAAGACAATTTGGTTTTATCTGGTATAAATGTTCTAGAAGCAATATTCGGAGACAACATAAAACTAGATATCTTTTTTAATGATGGTGATAGAGTTACGAACAGAGAAATAATTGCATCGATAGAGGGTAACTCGATTGAAATATTACGCAAAGAAAGGATTTTCCTGAACTTGATGCAGCGTATGTGCGGTATAGCAACTACTACTCGTACCTATGTAGATATAGCAAAACCATATAATGTTGTGGTCTTAGACACAAGAAAAACTACTCCAGGGTTAAGAATGTTCGAGAAATACTCTGTTTGTATGGGAGGGGGTCAAAATCACAGATATAACCTATCGACAGGAATACTTATAAAGGATAATCATATAGTAGCTGCTGGGGGTGTGAATCAGGCGGTGTTAGGTTGTAAAAAACTAGATAGTACTTTACCTGTACAGATAGAGGTAGCTAAGAAAGAACAAATACCGAATGCAATAGAATCAGGTGCTGATGGTCTATTATTAGATAATATGTCACCCGATTATTTGATAGAAAGTGTTAAATTTGCAAGAGAACTAAGAAAAGATATTTTCTTAGAAGCATCAGGCGGTATTACTTTGCAAAATTTGGCAGAATATGTAAATACTGGGATAGATGCTGTATCGGTCGGTGCACTCACCCATAGTGTGAAAAGTTCCGACATAAGTTTAAAATTCATTTAATTAAAAAGAGAGAGAAAATGATATCGAAAAAATTAGAAAAAGCAATCAATGAGCAAATAGCAAAAGAAATATATTCATCTAACTTGTATTTATCAATGGCTGGTTATTTCTCATCAATAAGTCTAGCGGGCATGGCTAGCTGGATGAGAGCTCAATCAACAGAAGAACTACAACACGCATATAAACTATTTGATTTCTTGCTTGATAGAGGAGGATTACCGGTAATTGGTAAAATAGACTCTCCACCTAATCATTGGAAAAGTCCATTAGATGGTTTCCAAGTAGCTTTGGATCACGAAAAAATTATATCAAAGAGTATAAATGACTTAGCTCGTTTGGCAAGAAAAGAAGATGATCTTTCGTTAGAAGTTTTATTGCACTGGTTTATAACGGAGCAAGTAGAAGAAGAAGCGACAGTTAGTGAACTAGTAGATAGATTGAAGCTTGCCTCGGATTCTCCTGGTGGATTGTTCATTCTAGACAATGAACTTAGAAATACCCCTATAGCGCAATAATGTCAAAGTCTGATTCAACAAATGGCCCTAAAATAAAGGTAATAACTACTAATCGCCGTGCTAGTTATGATTATAGTTTAGTAAGTAGGTACGAAGCAGGAATCATGCTTACTGGTACTGAGGTAAAAGCACTTCGTGAAAATAAATGTAGCTTACAAGAAGCTTATGTTATGTTTCCTAAGAACGGAGAAGACCTTTTTATAATGAGTATGACTATACCCGAATATTCGATGGGAAATAGAGAGAATCATGACCCAACTAGAAGTAGAAAATTATTATTGCATAAGAGAGAACTCAAGAAGCTAAGAGATATGGTCAAAGAAAAAGGAATGACTATAATACCTTTACAGATTTATTTCAGCGATCATTTGGTCAAGTTAGAAATTGCTTTAGCTAAGCCAAAGAAGAACTATGATAAGAGAGAATCTACTAAAACTAAAGAAGTAGAAAGAGACCTAAAAAGAAAATATAAAGTATAAGGATACAAGTAATGTTCCCAAGTGTAAACGAACAAAT
>JAUHXN010000325.1 GCA_030426865.1 bacterium
AAATATGAATGGTAACATTGTGTTCACAGATGTAGCTAAAGGTGGATTATACAACTTAAATGTATCAAACCTATCGAATGGAGCATACACAGTACTACTAAGAAGTGCAAATGGTATCCAATCAAGACAACTGAGTGTAGTTAGATAATCTAATTATATAAAATACTATTTAAAGTATAAAAGACCCATTATGAAAATAATGGGTCTTTTTTTTTAAACCTGTAATAAAACAAGAAGACATTTAATATTCTAGAAACACTTTTTAACTTATTTATCTATACAAAATTTATATGAATGAATTTTGTTACGGTGTAAATGTAGATGTAACTTGGTTTGTTTTGTAGTTTCCTTGATATTTATTATTTTAATTTCATTATTACCTAAAATAACATTAGAAAAAGATTACAATAGATTAAAGAAGTGTAAAATGAATAAAATTCATACAAGAGAAAGTATTAAAGAATCGACAAAGATTTTACTTTGGGAAAATGGAATAAATAAAACAAGTGTAATTGATATTTGCAATGCAGCCAACATCAGTAGAATGTCTTTTTACCGTGAATTCGAAAATAAAAATGAAATAGTTAACGAAATAATTTCTGAATTCTACAAAGAAGCAATTGATTTGCAGATATCAATATTAAATAAACCTATTCCTTTTCTAGAAAGAATTAACGAACTGATTTACACAAAAATAGAGTTTATAAAGGGTATGAAAAGGGAACTTTTAAAAGAAATATTACATCAAAAGAACCCAGAATTGAAATTACTACTCGATAAACAAAGACAAATTGGACTAGACTATTTATTATATCAAATAAAATTAGAACAAAAGAAAGGAAACTTTAGAAAAGAATTAAATCTGGAATTTATAATGTATTATATTAATAAAATAACAGAGTTTATGTTTGACCCTGAGTTAATTAGAATTTATCCTGATACAAGTGAACTAATAAGAGAAATAAACAAAGTTTTTTATTTTGGTATTCTTGAAAGGAATTAGAACTGGGTAAAATTTTTGATTTGTCCATTATTTGCATACATATCCCCCCATTCCTCGAACTGTTTTTAATAAATAGTTTCACTCTAATTTAATATATCTCAACAAAAGATACTATACCGATTCTATCATAGGATATAATTTCTAGTGTATTAATGGAGTTAAAATTTATAGTTCATTTAGATAGTTCTATAATAATCCATATATAAAACTATGTGCATTTATAATAATTTAGTAGAATACACATGTCAAATATTGAAAGTAATCTAGCCTTTATACAATCATTTCGTAACAAACGTTAAAAAAAGCTCAGTAATCAGCTGTTAATAATATAGGCACAAAACTACAAAATAGTAACAAATAAAGTAAAATTTAGTGAAGTCTTGCAAATGCAGTGATACTAGTTGAAATTAGGATATAAAGTATTTTATTTCTAAGTGATTATTTGATACAAATAGCTAACTGACAAAATCGAAATGTCACAATACACTTAAAAATCAATGGGTTATGGGTGCGATTATTAAGTGTTGCCTTTGTAACTTTTTTTTCAAGATGTTGTTATTGCTTTTAAGAGAACAAATTAAATAATTGCTTTAATAACATATTTATGGAGTTTTAAAATGAAAAAGCTTAACAAAAACAAAATTCGTCTTGGGTTGATGACGTTACTAGTGTCATTAGCTTTTGTTACTTCAAGTAACAATATGGAGGCTCAGTATTGCGGCTTTGATGGTGTTGGTTATTGGTTACCAGTAGCTCAAATTAATGATGTTAAAATCCTTGATGAGACCGAAGGTTCAACTGTATTCGAGAGAGTTAATACAGGTTATGAGCAATGGGCAACTGTTGAAAAAACAGGAACTGCTAATAATCCCATAGAATTGAATATAGGGAATGACTTTGAAATAGATGTAAAATGGGGAACTTATTACCAAGGTTATCTAAGAGTGTTTTTAGATAGAAATGATGATCAAAGGTGGGAAAGAAGTCCGATGGGTCCTAATGAAGAATTTATTGGTAGTTTTTACTATTATTCAGGTATATTTTCATACCCCCCTACTACATTCATTAATACAAAAATGAAATTTAGCGTTGGAGAAAATGTCCCTGAAGGTCCAAGTGTGTTGAGAGTAATTGCAAATTACTATTATTACTCTGATGATGCTTGTAATTTATATTACCAACCAAACTATTATTATGGTTATGGTGAAATAGAAGATCATTTTGTAAACTTTGTAGCACCTGTTCCTGAAGTATTTCCAACAACTGGTAATATATTATTTAACAATGAAAGATATGACGGCACAACTAGGAATTATAATGGTGTTTCTACTGACTTTAAGTTACCAGCTGTTGAATTTAAAGGAGCACAACCTGCAGGTACAAGTATAGAGTATTGGATCACAGGGCCATTACCTTCTAAAGATATTGTATATAGAGCATTAGATCCGAATACAGGTTCTGAAACAATACGATTTAATTCACCTACACAAACTTATAAAATGCAGTCAGCTACTGGTGATGCTTCTGTTAGTATAAGTGAAGGTACTTTCTTACCAACAAAAGGTGGAGAATATGTAGTAAATATTAAAGCTATTAAGGCATCTGGGAAATTTGCACAAGGTGCTAAAGTATTTACAGTTGCAAATAATTTTGATATGTCTATATCTGCAGTTGTTTCACCAAGAACAAATCGATTTCCACGATTCTTTAAGTATTTAAGAAATACGAATATTGCAGTTTCTTGTCAAGTACAGAACACAGGCTTGAATCCTGTAAAGAGATTTGAAGTGACTGCAAAAATCTATAATGCTTCTACTAATGTACTAGTAGGTAATCAACCAAAGTTAGTTTATGATTCAGAAAATGATCCTAGTTTAGAGCCATTACAGTCAGGACAGAAATACGAAGCAAACTTTGCAGCATTCCAAACAGCTTTTACAGGTGAGTATTATGTTCAATATGAAATTTCATATACTTATGACGAAGAAGAATATAATAACTTCTTACCAAGACCAGATGGCGAAAAGCATTACTTTGAAGTACAATACAATGATCAGTTAACAGCTGGAACTTTCCAAGCACCTATGG
>JAUHXN010000326.1 GCA_030426865.1 bacterium
TGGCTGATAGCTAGTATTGCTATGAAGCAGATTAGTAGGGTTTTTTTCATATTCACACCTTTTATAATAATATTAATACAATTCAGAATCTAAATATAGTAATGTTCACAGACCTTAACAACAATTTTTATTCGAAATAATTACATTAGCTATCAATATTATTATAATTTTCTTTCAAATATCAATTGAAATTCGTATGTTATTAAATTCTATTCATAATATGCAGCAATAACTTATGAGAACAAAATATATTACTATTGGGTTAATTGTATTAGTCCTGCTGTTTATCCCAACATACCTACTGATTTTTCCTACTTGGTTATTCGCAGCAGTAGCATTGTTATATTTACTAGGACTACAAAATGTATTTCAAACTAAGCATACTATACTTAGGAACTTCCCACTTTTGGGATACTTCAGGTATTTATTTGAGTTTATCTCGCCTGAAATTCAACAATATTTCATAGAAACATCAACTGATGGACGCCCATTTTCGAGAAATCATCGTTCACTAGTGTACAGAAGAGCAAAAAATGTAAGTGATACAGTAGCTTTCGGTACCCAAAATGACTTAGATAAGATGGAGTACGAAGGGCTGAGACATTCTATTTATGCAAAATTACCTAGTCATGAATTACCCCGTATTAAAATTGGTGGAGCTAAATGTAAGCATCCATATATGGCTTCTATCTATAATATCTCTGCTATGAGTTTTGGCTCCCTTAGTAAAAACGCTGTTATGGCAATGAACAAAGGGGCATTGAAAGGTGGGTTTTATCATAACACCGGTGAAGGTGGTATCTCACCATATCACTTGCAAGGAGGCGATCTGACTTGGCAAATAGGTACGGGTTACTTCGGTTGTAGAACTGATGATGGTAGGTTTAACCCAGAGACTTTCAAAGAAAGAGCTGCTCTTCCGGAAGTAAAAATGATAGAGCTAAAAATCTCTCAAGGTGCGAAACCCGGTCATGGTGGGGTTCTACCAGGAATTAAGAACACACCTGAAATAGCTGCTATTAGACACATCAAACCGGGTACAACTGTCTTATCACCTCCTGGTCATTCAGAGTTTTCGAATGCACGTGGATTGTTAGAGTTTATAGAAAGACTAAGAGAACTTTCTGATTTCAAGCCAGTGGGAATGAAGTTGTGTATAGGAAGAACTGAGGAGTTCATAGAAATTTGCAAGATTATGGAAGAAACAGGGATGATGCCTGATTTTATAACTGTAGATGGTGCAGAAGGTGGAACTGGTGCTGCCCCACTAGAATTCTCGGACTCAGTTGGTATGCCTCTACAACCAGCACTCATATTTGTCAATAAAACACTAATCAAATATGGATTACGCGACAAAATAAGCTTAGTGGCTTCTGGTAAAATAATAACAGCAGAATCGATACTTAAAAATCTAGCCATTGGTGCTGATATTTGTAATTCTGCTAGAGGTTATATGTTTGCAGTTGGGTGTATCCAAGCACTACGATGCAATCATAATAACTGCCCGACTGGTGTTGCTACTCAAGATGAAGCACTAGTTAAAGGGTTAGTAGTGAGTGATAAAGCAGAACGTGTGTTCAACTTCCACAATAATACTGTTCATGCTGTAATGGAGCTTCTTGCTGCTTGCGGTAAAGAGAAAATAGAGGAAGTAGATATGAATATGTTCGTAAGAGGCGATGAATTTGTAAATCTCGCAAACAAATATTACCCTGACAGTTTTACAATGGATTGATTTTGATTATATTTGTCGATGGGAAGACTTATATTATTCATATTACTACTTGGCTACACAGGGCACGCGCAGTTACAAATCAACGAAATTTGTTCTGATAATGATGAGCTATTGCAATCAGCAAATGGCAATTATTATGATTGGATAGAAATATATAATAACTCAGATGAAGCAATACAACTATCTAATTATTATTTATCAGATAATAAACATGAATTAGACATGTGGAACTTTGATTCTGCTGTACTAGGAGCAGGCGAGTATTTAATTGTCTTTGCTTCTGATGATGATGTAATTAATCCGAATGAACAACATACTAATTTCAATATATCAAGTAGTGGTGAAACTATTTATTTGTCAGATGGTAAGACTTTAATAGATCGACTAAAATTTGGTAAGATAAATGAGGATTATACTTACGGTAGATTGGAAGAAAGCTCAGAACTACACACTCACTTAGCAAGACCTACCCCAGGTGAATCTAATAGTCTAAGTGGGACAATATTAGCAAATCGAGAATCGGGCTACTATGTATCCGAATTTGATTTACATTTGACTGCTGCCGCTGGTCAGAAAATCTATTATACAACGAACGGTGACGACCCTACTACCGAATCGCTAGAATACACAGGTCCAATAGAAATAGAAGATGAGTACGAATACTATAAGTATTTGGATGTACCAACTACGCCAGTAGATACTTCAGGATGTTACTTTGCTTGGAAGAAAGTTGAAAAAGAAATATCTAGATGCAAAGTAATTAGTTTTCGCGTTTTAAATGAAAAAGGAGAATTAGGTAAAGTTTACAATAAATCTTATTTCTTCAACAATCCTCATGATTTTCCTGTTGTAAGTATAATCACTGATAACCAAAATCTTTTTAACTATGAGACTGGAATTTATGTTCCGGGTATTCATTTGGACGATGAGACTCCTTGCTCGACAGGTAACTATAAAATGAGAGGAGAGGAGTGGGAAAAGAAGATGTCGATTTCTTATTTCGAAAATGAGAATCTAATTACAGAACACGAAGGTGGAATGAGGATACATGGCTCAGGTTCAAGAGACGCAGCACAGAAATCATTAAGAATTTATGCTAAAAAAAAATACGGAATCAATAAATTCCCGAACGTTTTTTTTAATGATTTAGATATAAACGAATTAGACAATTTTATAGTCCGAGCTACTATGAGCGATCATAGTATGGCACTAATTAAAGATGCAGTGTCAATGGAGAGTATCCGAGGATTGAATCTTGAACAAACATACATTCAACCTGTGGTGGTTTATATTAATGGGAATTATTGGGGGATTCATGAAATTAGAAATAGATTCGATGAAGAATACTTTTCA
>JAUHXN010000327.1 GCA_030426865.1 bacterium
ATTTACATTTATCATTTAACACCCCGTCTCACGCCTTTGGCGTGATCCACCCCTCTTTCGCTACGCTTAAAGAGGGGAATATCATCAATTTTTATAGCTCCGCTTCTAACTCATCTAATAATCTATTCATAGTATCGATTACTGCTTTTACTGGCTCTGGTTTTGTCATATCCACACCTGCATCTTTCAGTACATCAATAGCATATTTAGATTTTCCAGCTTTCAGGAATTGCATCAAACTATCAACTCCTTCTTGCCCTTTGTCTTTTACGTTCTTTGCTACTAACTCTGCCGCAGCTAATCCAGTCGCATATTGGAATACATAAAAGCCATAGTAGAAGTGGGGTACTCTAGCCCAAGTGTATGACTCTTCGTCATCTACTTCCATATCTGGACCCCAGTACTTCTGATACATTTCAGAATATAGTTTACACAAATCATCAGGAGTCAGCGATTCGCCGGCTTCAGTTTTTTCGTGTACAAGCTGCTCGTATTCTGCGAATCTAGTTTGTCTGTAGAATGTAGTTACTATCTTGTTCAGATACATTTCTATTAGGTTCAGCTTTTCTAGTTTACTTTTGCTATTTGCGATTAGGTAATCCATTAACATAGCTTCGTTTGTGATAGAAGCTACTTCTGCTAAGAATATAGGATAATCTGCATATACATAAGGTTGATATTTTTCAGTGAAATATGAGTGCATATTATGACCCATCTCGTGGGTTAGAGTTGATACATCGTTCATCTGATGATTCCAGTTCAGCAATACATAAGGATGAACTCCGTAACTCGTACCCGAAGAATATGCTCCGCCACGTTTGCCTTTAGTCTCATATACATCTATCCAACGGTTGTCGAATGCCTTATCAAGTGCCGTCAAATACTCTTCACCTAGTGGTAATAGCGACTCTCTCACTATCTTAACCCCTTCGTCATAGCTATACTTCGTATCATCGGAATCGAAAATAGAAACATAACTATCATAAGGGTGAAGTTTATCGACTCCTAATACTCTTTTCTTGATTGCTGCCCATCTGTGCAATGGTGCTAGGTTGTCGTTCACTGCTTTCACTAGATTATCATATACTTCCAAAGGAATATTATTCGGCTTTAGTGCGGCTTCTCTAGTTGATTTGAATTTTCTAACTTTCGCAGTAAATATATTAGCATGTATGCTACCATTGAATAGAGAAGAAAGCATATTTCTATGCTCTATCATTGGTGCATAATACCCTTTGTAAACTCTCTCTCTATAAGCTCTATCTTTGTTGAATAGTGCAGAGTAGTATCTTCCATCGCTTATTTCTACATCGTTCCCATCGCTATCTATTGTAGTTGGGTACTTTATATCTGCATTTTTGAAATAGCTGAATGTCTGATATGCCGTTTGGCGCATCTGGACAGTCATTGATAGGATTTCTTCCTTGTCTTTGTCTAGTGAATGCTCGGCTGTACGGAACATATTATCGAAATAATGCTCATAGTGTGCTAGTTCCTCTTTCTCAGCGAGAAATTTTGCAATCTTCTCTTTTCCAATCTCGATTAATTCTGGTCTGATGAATGAGCCAGCACTCCCAAGCTTAGAGCCGAGGTCTTGCAATCTGCCTGCCATAGCTTGGTATTTAGTATTAGCCAAATCTAAATCTTTAGCCAGAAAGGAATAAAGGTGAAGTCGATCATATTTGATTCCAACTTCCTCATCGAATTGAAGTAATGCCAAGAGAGTATCGGCTGAATTACCAATAGTACCTTCGTAGGTCTTATATTCTTCTATCTTTGATTTAACATATTTGAAATCTTCTTCCCAAAGTTCCTCGGTTTCGTAAATATCTTTGAGATTCCATTTGTACTTGTCCTCAATCTTATCTCTTTGCATCAAGCTACCGCTTGAGTTTTCTTCTGAAAATATACGCTCGTTTATCAAGTTGTTATTCCTGTTTATTAATCTTTAATTATATGTATATCTTGTTGTGGGAATGGGAATGAAATACCATTCGCATCAAATTCTTTTTTAACTTTTTCTGTGAAACCGAAATGTAAATCCCAATAATCTTCATTTTTGCACCATGATCTTGTAACTATATTAACTGCATTATCACCTAATGATTCAACAGCAATCATGTAAGAAGGATCATCTAACACTCTCGAATCTGAAGAAATTATATTCTTTAGAACTTCTTTTGCTTTATCAATATCATCACTGTAATCTATACCAAACACTAAATCTAATCTACGAATAGGTTTGGTTGAGTAGTTTATTATACTGTTATTAGATAATTGAGCATTGGGTATAACTATTGCTTGATTCTTTGGTGTCTTCAAATTAGTATAAAAAATACTAATCTCTTCTACAGTACCGGAGTGACCTGCACCTTCTATAAAATCTCCAACTTTGAAAGGTTTTAAAAACAGTATTAGTACCCCTCCTGCAAAATTAGCTAGGGATCCTTGAAGTGCTAGCCCAACTGCCAAACCTGCCGCACCTATTACAGCCACGAAAGAAGTTGTTGGTATTCCTACTAAACCAGCAACAGATATTAACACTAAAACCTTTAAGCCAATATTTACTAGACGAGTTAGGAATTTCTGTAACGAAATATCAATTTCCTTTCCTGTTAAAATTTTCTCTACTATTTTGGTTATTCTCGCTACTAACCAAAAACCAACTAATAAAGCTAATACAGCATACCCTACTAATAATAGAATATCCCATAATTGATTTCCGATATTGTTTAAATCAAACTCTCCCATTTTTCTCCTAAGTGTTTTTGTAAAATTAATGACATTACAATAGAATAACTATGCTTTAGTTGTAACAATATGTGCTTTAGTTAGTCTATTAAATAAACAAAACGGATAAATATCATGAAAAGTGCTTTAATTACAATATTTCTATCTTTACTCTTAGTGTCTTGTACCAAAGATAATACTGTAGTACCTGAGGAAGAAACCCCAAAGAAAGTTTATGAAGATATAAATGTAGCTTCAGGTCTTTATTCTAATATTAGAGTATTAGGACAATCTTCTGAATCATTTTTAAGGTCTGGAGATTTCCCAC